>JAURND010000170.1 GCA_030830425.1 Gammaproteobacteria bacterium | reverse complement strand
TAGATTTACCCGTATATCCCGTTAATCCGCTGACTTTGAGTGCTAAAAATATCAACGCCAAAATACCGAGGATCATGAAAAGTCCGACGAATGTTTCTGTGATTTTTTTGAACATGATTTTTAGTTGGTTGGGTCTAAGAAGATTTGAAAGGAATATCATTTCCCCCCTCATCCGCCCTATGGGCACCTTCTCCCCAAGTGGAGAAGGGAAACTGGGCCTCATCCGCCCTATGGGCACCTTCTCCCCAAGTGGAGAAGGGAAACTGGGCCTCATCCGCCCTATGGGCACCTTCTTCCCAAGTGGAGAAGGGAAACTGGGCCTCATCCGCCCTATGGGCACCTTCTCCCCAAGTGGAGAAGGGAAGCTGGGCCTTATCCCCGCCCTAGGTGCACTTTCTCGCTCAAAGGGAAGAAGGAAATATAGCTTACCAAGCGCTTAACATCACGGAAGTGAGTATAAAATCCAGCGCCAAAATAGCCAAGGAAGAATATACCACGGTTTTAGTAGTTGCTCGACCAATTCCAATCGCACTGGGTTTTGAATAATAGCCTTGATAGATTGAGATCCAAGTTACAAAAAAACCAAAGACTAAACTTTTTATAATGCCATTGATGACATCAGCATGAAAATCAACGGCTGCCTGCATATTCGACCAAAATGAACCGCCATCTATGCCTAACCATTTCACACCAACCAAATAACCGCCATAAACCGCTACCATATCAAAAATCAGTGTTAAAATAGGCATGGAAATCAAACCCGCCCAAAAACGTGGGGCAATAATACGCCATAGCGGATCAATGGCCATCATTTCCATACTGTCGAGTTGATCTGTGGCGCGCATTAATCCTATTTCAGCAGCCAAAGAAGTACCCGCTCTACCTGCAAATAATAACGCGGTAATGACCGGCGCTAATTCTCTGGTTACGCTTAATGCCAACAGTTGTCCTAATTCTTGTTCCGCTCCAAATCGTTGTAACGTGTTATACCCCTGCAATGAAACGACCATGCCAATAAATAATGCAGACAGCAGGATGATAATCAACGAGAGCACGCCGACAAAATAAAGCTGCTCAATGAGTAGCGGAAAACTTTTTTGCCATCGCGGTTTTCGAATCAATACCTGACATAGAAAAATACCGGAGATGCCAATATGGCGAGAGAACGTTAATCCTTTTTCTCCCAATGATTGGATATATTTCAATAGGGTGATCACGATGATAGTTCCTCGGCATAATTAGGTGCAGGATAATGAAAGGGCACAGCACCATCGGGTAACCCGTGAATAAACTGGGCGACTGCTGGCGTTTTTTCAGCCAATAATTTTTCTGGTGTTCCTTCTCCAATCACTTTGCCTTCAGAGATGATATAAATATAATCGGCAATGCTCGCAGTTTCTGCGACATCGTGCGAGACGATCACTGACGTTAAACCCAATGCATCATTGAGTTGCCGAATTAACTTAATTAATACGCCCATGATAATGGGGTCTTGCCCAGCAAATGGCTCATCGTAAAGCATCAATTCAGGGTCTAAGGCTAATGCTCTAGCCATAGCGACCCGCCTGGCCATTCCGCCTGACAATTGACTGGCCATTAAATGACGCGCACCTCTTAATCCTACCGCTTCTAATTTCATTAATGCGATATCACGCAACATGTCTTCAGGTAAACTCGCATGTTCTCGTAAGGGGAATAATACATTTTCATAGACGTTTAGATTGGTAAAGAGCGCGCCGCTTTGAAATAACATGCTGATTTTTTTGCGCAACTGATATAACTGTCGTCGATTCAGGCGATGCACATTGATGTCATTGATCAACACCTCGCCCCGATCTGGTTTGAGTTGTCCTGTGATTAATCGCAGTAACGTGGTTTTACCGGTACCACTAGGCCCCATAATTGCCGTGATTTTTCCACGTGCAATCTGTAATTGAAGGCCATCAAAAATAATTCGCGTATCTCTTTTGAAGTGCAGATTGCGAATACTGACAAGCGTGCGAGGATCTGAAGTTGCTGTAGATGACATGATTGTTAGGCTAGTTATAAAGACTGGCATAAACGGTCAGATTTTTGCCAAAATTGGCAAAAAGCGAAGCGTCCCGGCAAAGACCAGGATCCACTGCTGCTAGCTAATGATGCTAAATAGCTAGCAATTATTTTACAACAAATGTTACCCCAGGTATGGTTCTAATGCGACCATCTTGCAAAGAAATATTCGCTTGTAACAGATAAGTGCCGCGTGCGAGTAACCATAAATAGGCGCCAGTTTGAGTATTCGCTAAGGTGCTGCCATTGAGTATCCATTGCACATGTTCACCAGATGTCACGTCACTGACTTGAAATTTAAATCGCTGTTTGTCAGCAGGAATTCTAGGGTCAATGGCAATTTGTAATCCATCTGTTGGACTAATCAGTTGTATTGTTTTTGGTGATGGTTTTTGGGATAGCTGATGAGGTTCTGTTCCACTGATAAAATATTCTGTACGAGAAAAACACGGATCATCGCCTACTTTCATGCAAATGTTTGCGGGTATCAACTTCGGACTTAAATAAAGCGGCGCAGTTTTTTGATGCTGATTCAGCATAGAAAATATACCCCGCAATACCAATGCAGGACCCGTCGATCCAGTCACGCCATTCATGGATGTACGATCAAGATTGCCCATCCAAATCCCGACCACGTAGCGATCGTTAAATCCTGCGACCCATGCATCTTTATAATCGGTAGAAGTGCCTGTTTTTACGGCAGTTTGCACTGGCATATTCATGACACTGTTAGCGCCAAACTCTAGCCTGCGTGCCCAAGCATCCGATAAAATATTGGCAATCAGGGAGCTTACCTCAGGTGAAAAAATCTTTTTAGGGATCAGATATTCATCATGGTTAGCCATAAACCGCAATGGACGATAAACGCCGTCATTGGCCAGCGCTGTATAAGCCGTGACTAATTCCAGCAGAGTCACCTCCCCATTTCCTAGCGCTAATCCTTCATCATAAATATCAATACTTTTATCTAAACTGGAAAAGCCTAAATCATGTAATGTATTTAAATAACGCTGCTTTCCGACAAATTGGATCGTGCGTAATGCGGGAATATTTAAAGAATTTCCCAAAGCCTCACGCAAACTGATTTCACCATAATAAGTGTTGCTGTAGTTTTTAAAATGGTGCAAACCGGTGCCTATGGCTGTTGCTAAAGGCGCATCATCAATGAGTGTTGCAGGTGTCCAGCCAGACGCTAATGCTAGCGCATATAAAAATGGTTTTAAGGAAGAACCTGGTTGACGTGGTGTGGTGACGGCATCTATCTGAGGACTATATCGCTCGCGTTCAACGTGATTTGCGCCGCTCACGACCCACGCTAAAATTTCTCCACTGCGATGATCAGCCACTAACACCGCAGCATTGTGTACATTTTTATCCACTAAAGTATGAATTCGTTGATCAATCAATGCTTGTATTTGTTGCTGTAAATCCCCATCCAATGTGGTTTTTAGCGATTGATCCTGCTTTGTGATTGATGAAGGTAAATGCTGTCGTACATAACGGATAAAGTGAAACGCATTGACG
>JAURND010000169.1 GCA_030830425.1 Gammaproteobacteria bacterium | reverse complement strand
TTTATTGACTAAATCAGAAGTCTCCGCGCTGCTCTCATCAGACAAGGATGACCTTTTCCCAAATGCTAGCCATCTCTACACGCAACAAGGCGATGTCATTGCTGAGAAATACGCGCAAGCAAAAGGCGATGATTTGTTTAACCCCAACGACCCCACTACTTTATATGATGTCGCGCAAGCTCATCTGTCACTCAACGACAACTATAAGCTCACCCATGCAGATTATGCTGAAGTTGCCAAAGAGCTAAAATGTGAACCAGAAATACTTCAGGCGATAGCGGAGGTTGAGTCTGGAAAAGAAGCTTTTGATGTCCATGGTAGATTAGAAATTCGATTTGAACCAACACATTTTTCAAGCGATGAAACACATCCTGAACTGTCTTCAGGTACTAGCCATTATGGACCAGAAAGAAATTACAAAATATTTGAAAAAGCTTATCAAGTAGATCCAGAGGCTGCATTAGAAGCCTGTTCTTGGGGGAAATTTCAATTGATGGGGGAAAATTATAGCCATTTAGGATTTTCTTCACCGCAAGAAATGGTGAAAACCATGGCACAAGGCGAAAAAGCGCAATTGCCCGCTTTTAAAAAATTTCTCCAACATAAAGGACTTGAACAAGCACTTCAAGAGAAAGATTGGGGAAAGATCGCCAGTGGTTATAACGGAAAACATTACAAAGACCGCCATATAAAACCTGGTCAGAAAACATATGATCAAAAATTGAAGGAGAAATATGATGAGATTAAAAAAAGAGAAAACAATTAATGAATCACCTTAAATATCGTTTTTTTTTATTCATTCTGCTTTTTATAACCAAGCTGATTTATGCTGATACCTATTTCAAACTATTACTTGTTAACGTTAAATCTATTCAACGTGTGGTAGAGAAAACAATTGATCAGTATTATCGCGATCATTTTCCTCATAATATTGCATCAAGCGTAGACAAAGCTCAAATTATTAAACTGGATTCTGATCAATATCACTATCTGTTAGCGGTTGTTGAGGTATCAGACTTAGATGACCTTTATTCAGCACACAAAGTATCTTCTGGCACTACTGGCGGTTATTTGCATGTGTTAACCGCGGACTATAAGCCAGTAACTAGATATTTGATAAAAGAGGACACTAGAGTGGATGATCCAAACGATGACTTAACAGCCGGTGACTTTTGGGATATAGGCTCTCTCTTTCAATGCAAAACAGCGACTAATAATGGCATCGGTATTATTTATACCATCAGAGTCACCTTAGAAGATTTTCGTAATTTTGGCGTTTTTTTTGACGTACTCCCTGATGGCAGTTTAAAAAAGAACCAAGCACTCACCAATAAAATGAGCACCTCTACCGAAGTCGCCGATGATACGCAGGCTGCTAGAAAAACCTTAGGCTGTTTGCGAGACAAAGAATCAAATGATAAAAAAACACATCCCCTGAACCCAAAGCATTCGAGCAAAACCTATATGATCAAAAATTGAAGGAGAAATATGATGAAATTAAAGCTGCAGAAAGAAAAGAACTCTCTACACGACAATTTTTTAAATGACAGATAAATTTTGTAGGGTATGAAAACGTAAAAACCCGTTGAAAATGCAGTAGCATTCCTAGTTCCCAACAAAGAACAAAGGAGGCTACATGAAGCACATCAACGTGTTAATCAAAAGTTTAAACAAAGGGTGGCAATGGCACAAGTCCCATATAGATTGCTTTGCAAAAATGCTGTTGGGTTTAGTGGCCGTGAAAACCGTCAGCTTATCTCAAATTGCTATGGGCATGCCTGGAAAAGCACAGGTCTCCTCACGCTATCGACGGCTACAACGATTTTTTGCCAGTTTTCAGTTGGATTTTGTAGTCGTGGCACGTTGGTTGTTTCGATTGTTTTTTGCTCAACTGGATCGATACTACGTGCTGATTGATCGCACAAACTGGTACTGGGGTAAAAAGAAAATCCATGTATTTCTATTATCCATTGCCTATGGAGGCCAAGCCATTCCCATATTTTGGACGTTACTTGCAGGTTACCAGCAAAAACATAACTATTAGTGCCTTTTCTATCCAGACAAAGCGGCAAAATGCCCTACAATATTAATCTTCTCGTCAAAATTCACGAACTGGAATTTTAAGCATGACCACCCTCATTCATCAGCCCAACGACAAGCTATTTAAGCTGTGTCTCCATGAAATAATCGTCGCTAAAGAATTTTTCCATGCCCATCTACCGACCGCTATTTTGAAACAGGTGGATATGGACACATTGGAATTGCAAAAAGAAACCTTTATCGATGAGGCTTATAAAACCACTGAAGCAGATGTGGTTTATAAGGTTTCACTCAATAACGCTGTGGGTTATTTGTATGTGCTCACCGAACACCAGACAAACATTGATACATGGATTGCCTTTCGTTTATGGGTGTACACGACCCGTATCATGGAAATGCATCACAAACAAAACCCAACAAAACCGCTGCCTGTCGTCTATCCAATGGTCGTTTATGCTGGCGATAAACCTTGGAATGCACTGCTATACTCATTCAACCTGAAGGTACTGTCTTTTTTACCTTCAGGTTGAGACAAAACCAGGGGGTTTTTTAAGGGGGAAGTGTTCTGCTGCCCCCTTAAATTCAACAGGTTATACCGTTCTTACCCCAATAGAATTTTTTTCAGCATATTGTTTTAAAAATCAGTACCTTCAAGTAAGAGCGGTATAGATATTTTTCAATTATTTGGAGAAGCCGAAAGCTTAGCGAAAGATACCCTACTCAAACCGTATCAGCTTTGGGATATCAACCAAACCAGCGATGATGAGCTGCGTCAGCAGTTGCTATCTGGTTTAATGGCTTTTTCATTGAAACATCGGAATACCCGTAATTTCGAGGAATTTTTAAAATCCTGTTTACCTTGGATGCATGAGATTGAAGTACAATACGAGAAAACCTGTGGCGCAACAGTTAGCCGAATTCTGATAAACTACATCATCGACAACAACCCTCAAGGCAACAAAGAGTTATTAGTAGAAACCGCGCAACATTATTGATCACAAAAATTACAAGGTGACATTATGGCGATCGCACAACAATGGAAAGAAGAGGGCATGCAGCAAGGCATGCAACAAGGCATGCGGCAAGGCATGCAGCAGGGTGAAGCGGCTATATTAAAACGTCAACTCAAACACCGCTTTGGCAATCTCTCGCCTGTTTACGAAAACAAAATTAACCTGGCTGATTCAGAAACCTTGCTGTATTGGAGTGAGCGGATTTTAGCGGCTAAAACGCCAGAGGATGTCTTTATCTAAAAACCGTAATCCTGTGTGACCCAGTCGATGGCCACTGATAAACCCGACAATCGCAAAAGCAAACACTGGCAAGGCTCACGCCTTTTGATGTTTGCTGACACTTGGCTACAACGCCTTCGCGTGCGTAAACAATCAGCCAGTGAGCACAGTCATTGGTGGGATTTTGTATTTCGATGGCGTCGTGAAAAAATGTCCTATTGCCAAGATTTTATGGCGGGTGTGTATCGTTTTTCGCCGATGCAGCGGTTTGCCTTTGCGGGCGAGACCATCACCATCTGG
>JAURND010000168.1 GCA_030830425.1 Gammaproteobacteria bacterium | reverse complement strand
CATTATATTTTTATTACCGGTGGCGTGGTTTCTTCGCTGGGGAAGGGGATTGCTTCTGCTTCTTTAGGCGCGCTACTTGAGGCACACGGCCTTAAAGTTACGTTTATTAAATTAGATCCTTATATCAATGTTGATCCAGGAACCATGAGTCCTTATCAACATGGAGAGGTTTTTGTCACAGAAGATGGTGCAGAAACGGATCTAGATCTGGGTCATTATGAGCGCTTTGTGCACACGACTATGTCTAAGCGAAATAATTTCACCACAGGCCAAGTTTATGCAGATGTCATTCAAAAAGAACGACGCGGTGATTATTTAGGTGCAACTGTACAGGTTATTCCACATATCACTGATGAAATTAAACGCAAAATAAAATTAGGCGCAAAAGGCGCAGATGTGGCATTAGTCGAAATAGGTGGAACAGTTGGTGATATCGAATCCTTACCTTTTCTTGAAGCCATCCGTCAGATGCGCATTGAATTAGGCGCGTCTCATACTTTGTTTTTACATCTAACTTTAGTCCCTTATTTGCCCATAGTCGGCGAAATAAAAACCAAACCTACTCAGCATTCCGTCAAAGAACTACGCTCTATCGGTATACAAGCTGACATTTTGTTATGTCGTTCAGAAAAAAATTTATCCCATGAAGACAAAGCGAAAATTGCATTGTTTACGAATGTAGAAATACAGCGTGTTATTTCGCTGCCAGATATTAATCCTATTTATAAAATCCCATTATGGTTATCCGAACAAGGTCTTGATGCCTTAGTGATGGAAAAATTAGCCATTAAAAAAGCACATCAAAAAACAGATTTAAGTGCTTGGGAAAAAGTAGTAGCGGCTTACGAGCACCCGATAAATACCGTAAAAATTGCACTAGTGGGTAAATATAACAATTTGAAAGATTCTTATAAATCCTTGACTGAAGCACTGCAGCATGCCGGTTTACAGACGCAGACGCGCGTCATTGTGAATTATATCGATGCGATAGAACTTGAACAAAAAGGTGTCGACAGCTTATGTGAAGCTGATGCAATCTTGGTGGCTGGTGGTTTTGGTTTGCGAGGCGTCGAAGGTAAAATTTTGGCGGCGCAATTTGCACGTGAACGCTCACTGCCTTATTTGGGTATTTGTTTAGGATTGCAAGTTGCTATTATTGAATACGCGCGACATGTGCTAGGGTTAGAAAAAGCAAACAGTACAGAATTTGATCCGCAGACGCCCCATCCTGTCATTGCACTAGTGACAGAGTGGCAGGGGCGTGATGGTAAAGTTGAGCAACGCCAAACCCATGAAGATATGGGTGGAACAATGCGGCTAGGCGCGCAGGTTTGTCACTTAAAACCGGACTCGTTGTCCGCTAAAATGTATGGTCAGGCAAATATCATAGAACGTCATCGTCACCGATATGAAGTCAATAACTATTATTTAAAACAATTGGAAGCAGCAGGGCTCAGTATTTCAGGGCGATCTGAAGATCAGCAATTAGTTGAAATGATTGAACTACCCGCGCATCCCTGGTTTATCGGATGTCAGTTTCATCCTGAATTTACCTCAAATCCTAGAAATGGTCATTTGTTGTTTACGGGATTTATTCAAGCAGCGTATCGCCACAGCAATTCCCGCTCCTGATAGCAAGCGGAAACTTGTTCAAGCGACACGTTAAAACAAGGCAGCAATTCCGCATTTCTGGCGGGAATTGCTATCGCTATCAACAAAGGAAGCTGACGTGAAAATAAAAAATTTTGAAATTGGTCAACATCAGCCATTTTTTTTGATTGCAGGTCCCTGTGTCATTGAAAGCGAATCATTGGCATTAGAGACAGCAGGTCAACTCAAAGAAATCACCGACTCATTAGGAATCCCCTTTATTTATAAATCTTCATTTGATAAAGCGAATCGTTCTTCTCACCAAAGTTTCAGAGGCTTAGGTCTTGAAAAGTCACTCCAGATACTCGCCAAAGTAAAAGCAGTATTTGATATCCCTATTTTAACCGATGTTCACGAAGATACACCATTAGCTGAAGTGGCCAGTGTTGTTGATGTCTTACAAACACCCGCACTATTATGCCGACAAACCAATTTCATACAAAATGTGGCCGCTTGCGGTAAACCGGTCAATATCAAAAAAGGACAATTTTTATCTCCCTGGGAAATGAAAAATGTCATTGAAAAAGCAAAAGCCACTGGCAATCAGCAAATAATGGCCTGTGAACGAGGATTTTCATTTGGTTACAATAATTTAGTGGCAGATATGCGATCTTTAGTGATTATGCGTGAATCAGGTGTCCCTATTGTTTTTGATGCGACACATTCTGTACAACTGCCAGGTGGTCAAGGAGTATCCTCTGGTGGGCAGCGTGAATTTGTCCCCGCTTTAGCACGTGCAGCAATTGCAGTCGGTGTTGCGGGTATTTTCATGGAAACGCATCCCGATCCAGATCGAGCTTTGAGCGATGGCCCTAATTCATGGCCATTAGCGCAGATGAAATCACTGCTCCATATTTTAAAATCCATGGACGATTTAGTGAAATCAGAGGACCAAATTTAATGGTTACGCCGCATTCAACACCCAGGAAATATTTTGGCACGGATGGCATTCGTGGAAAAGTGGGTAACTCCTATATTAATCCAGAATTTGTACTAAAATTAGGCTGGGCTGTCGGAAAAGTACTCGGACATAACAATGGGGGTAAAGTCCTGATTGGAAAAGATACGCGTATTTCAGGATACATGTTGGAATCTGCATTAGAAGCAGGGTTATCAGCTGCAGGCATTAATATTCATTTGTTAGGTCCTATGCCGACGCCTGCCATTGCTTATTTAACTCGCACTTTTCGCGCACAAGCGGGTATTGTCATTAGTGCTTCGCATAATTTATATTCCGATAATGGTATCAAGTTTTTTTCAATGCAGGGGACTAAAATCCCAACTGCTGTTGAACAAGCTATTGAAGCGCAATTAGCAGAACCGATGATCACGGTTGACTCTGAAAAATTAGGAAAAGCCATTCGTGTCAATGATGCGGCGGGTCGTTATATTGAATTTTGTAAGAGCACTTTTCCTACGGGATTGAGTTTGTCAGGATTAAAAATTGTACTGGATTGCGCGCAAGGCGCTACCTATCACGTTGCCCCTCACGTGTTTAGAGAGCTGGGGGCTAAAGTCGTCTGTATTTTTACACACCCAGACGGTTTAAATATTAACGCTGAGTGTGGCTCTACGCATCCTGAAGCATTGCAAAAAAAAGTACTAGAAGAATCCGCTGATTTAGGGATTGCTTTTGATGGTGATGGCGACCGCGTATTGATGGTTGATGGCCAAGGTCAAATCGTCGATGGCGATGAATTGTTATTTGTGATGGCCAAAGACTGCCAACAAAGAGAACAGTTACAAGGCGGGGTTGTTGGTACGGTCATGAGTAATTTGGGTTTTGAACATGCGATGCGCGGCTTATCCATTCAATTTGAGCGATCTTCCGTTGGTGATCGTCATGTGATGGAAAAACTCAAACAATTGGGCTGGCAGTTAGGTGGCGAAGCTTCAGGCCATATTATTAATTTGGGTTTGACGACAACCGGTGATGGCATTGTGTCAGCCATACAAGTATTGCGTGTGATGTGCGAACAAAAACAAAGTTTGCGCGAGTTAACATCCAGCATGGAAAAATATCCGCAAGTATTGATCAATGTAGCGGTTTCTCAAGCTGTGGTATTGGCAGAAAATGCGCTACTGCAAGCCACGATACAAAAAATAGAAAAAAAGTTAGGCACATCAGGACGCGTACTCTTACGTGCCTCAGGAACCGAACCTGTTGTTCGTGTTATGGTAGAGGGCGAAAATTCAGATCAAGTTCAAATGTATGCCCAGGAATTAGCAGCTTTAGTAGAAAAACAGAATCAGCATTTAGGTGGTGAGACGAAATAACTTGCCAGGCTATACCCAGAGTCTACGCATAAAATTTTTTTTGACACCATTCAAAGTAAGGTGCGCATTCATCAGCAAAAAAATGCTAATTCAGCGGTTTTCGCTGAATTTAGATGCCAATACACGCATTTAACCTGAAATTACCGTCTTTTTCACCTTCAGGTTGAGATAAAACCAGGGGGGGGTTCGCGAAGCGTCCCGGCGAAGGCCGGGATCCATGCCCCCTTAAATTCAACCGATTATACCGCGCTTACTTCAATCGCATTTTCTTCAGTCCTGTATTTTAAAAACCAGTCCTTTCAAGGTAAGCGCGGTATAGAAGTTGATTTTTCCGCGCTTTTGTCTAAAAGTCTTTTCATACTTAGTTCCTGCCCCCCCCATATGATTGACACATTCCTTTCTACCTTTGAGTATGCATATACCAGTGTTCAGCAAAATATGCATTTTTTGTTGAGCATTATTGGCGGATTATGGGTGATTCAGATGCTAAACTCAGTTTCTGGATATCGCCTCAACGGCCTAGGCATTTACCCTAGACGAACCCACGGACTCATCGGCATTTTTTTTTCACCGCT
>JAURND010000167.1 GCA_030830425.1 Gammaproteobacteria bacterium | reverse complement strand
GGTCAGTTTGGTGTTGGTTTTTATTCTGCTTTTGTGGTGGCAGATCGGGTCATTGTTAAAACGCGTCGTGCAGGTATGAATGCTGATCAAGGCGTGCATTGGGAATCCACAGGTGAGGGAGAATATATCATTAAGCATATGGAATGTGCGAAAAGAGGCACTGAAGTGATTTTGCATATTCGCCAAGAAAATGAAGAATTTTTAGATGATTATCGTTTACGCCATATTATTGCTAAATATTCAGATCATATTATGCTGCCTATCCTGATGAAAAAAACAGACTTGCAGATCGCGCAATCTGAAGAAGAATTACAAACATCAGAAACCGCTCCAACCAAAGAAGCTGATGAAGAAGTCGTCAATCGTGCGACGGCTTTGTGGACACTACCTAAAAACAAAATTAAAGAAGAAGAATATGTAGCGTTATATAAACATATTTCTCATGATTTTGAAGGGCCGCTGGTTTGGTCTCATAACAAAGTGGAAGGCAAGTTAGACTATACTATGTTGCTGTATATTCCAAGTCGTGCGCCCTTTGATTTGTTTGGTCGAGATAAAAGACAGGGTTTAAAGCTCTATGTCCGTCGCGTGTTTATTATGGATGACGCAGAGCAGTTGCTGCCCGGTTATTTGCGTTTTGTGAGAGGAATTGTAGACTCCAATGATTTACCGCTGAATGTTTCCAGAGAAATCCTACAAAATAATCAAGTGATTGATAGTATTCGTGCGGCTTGTGTAAAACGTATTTTGGATCTATTAGATAACTTAGCGAAAGACGAAGCAGAAAAATATACCTCATTTTGGACCGTGTTTGGTCAAGTATTAAAAGAAGGTCCTTATGAAGATTTTGCAAATAAAGATCGTATTGCCCCTTTATTACGATTTGCATCTACACATAACGACACGGAAGTGCAAAACGTTTCTTTACAAGACTATGTAAGTAGGATGCCAGAGTCACAAAAGAAAATTTACTATGTCACCGCAGATACATTTAACGCCGCAAAAAATAGCCCACACTTAGAAATATTCCGCAAAAAAAGCATAGAGGTTTTGTTGTTATCTGATCGTGTAGATGAATGGCTGGTTGGACATTTAACAGAATTTGAAGGAAAATCACTGCAATCCGTAGCCAAAGGAGATATTGATGTCGGAGGAGGGGAGACTGAAAATAATGCTGAACAAGAATCCAGCGCACATCAAAAACAGGCAGATTTTGAAAGTTTGCTCAGCCAAGCGAAAACAATACTAGCAGGCAAAGTAAAAGAAGTTCGCCTTACCGATCGTTTGACGGATTCTCCGGTTTGTCTGGTTAGCGATGAACAAGATTTAAGTATTCATTTGCAAAATATGCTGAAATCGGCAGGACAAGATTTTCCAACAAGCTTGCCCATTTTAGAAATCAATCCCAATCATCCGGTCATTCATAAAATCAAAACAGAAGCAGATGAAAAAAAGTTTGCGCAATGGGTGTGGGTATTGTTTGATCAAGCCCAATTAACGCAAGGCGTTGCGTTAGAAGACCCTGCTTATTTTGTGAAACGCTTAAATAAGCTGCTTATTGGCGGTTAGTGCTTAGCAATTCCTGTCAAAACGCGGATAATTGCTGCCTAATTGATGGCGCAAGCAAAAAATAAGTTTCCGCTTGCTATCAGGGGGAAGAGCTGTGCATCTTCCTCCTGATAACCCCCCATTGCTGTTGTCAGTAGTGCCAATTTTTACGAGAGAAAAATTTCATGTCCCGGTGAAATTAAGGGGTTATACCGCTCTTACTTGAAGGCACTGGTTTTTAAAAAAATATGTAACTATTCACCACCATACCAAAGACTGGCATAAACGGTCAGATTTTAGTCAAGTCTGGTGTAAAAAATGGTCGAAAAAGCGCAGCATATACTGCTCGTACTTGAAAGTGAGAATCTTTTTGGTATTTGGTTTTTTTGATACGAGCAGTATAATCTGTTTGAATTTAAGGGAGTATGGATCCCGACCTTCGTCGGGACGCTTCGCGAAAAACCCCCTGGTTTTGTCTCACATTGAAGTGAGACGAGTATACAAGGAGACAGGAATTGCTGGTTAATTGCTGGCATCTTTACGCTTCTTTCGTTTTCTGCGCAAAATATTTAAGGTTTCTACCAGCAAAGAAAAACAAACAGCGAAGTAGACATATCCTCTAGGAATATGAAAGTGCAACCCATCAGCGACTAATGCTAGGCTGATGAGCAGCAATAGACTCCAAGCCAACATGCGAATACCGGGATTTTTCTTGATAAATTGACTGGTGATTTCACTAAAAAACATCATGATCGCAATAGCAATAAAAATTGCCGTCGCCATAATCGCAAAATTTTGAGTTAAGCCAATGGCAGTCAGCACACTGTCTAGAGAAAAAACTAAGTCAAATAATCCAATTTGTATAATAGTTGGTATCAAGCGAGCGAATTGATGGGCATGAGGTGCAGCTTGTGGGGCATCAAACTCTTCATGTATTTCCATGGTGCCTTTGTATAGTAAAAACACGCCACCACCCAATAATAACAAATCTCTTCCAGAAAATGACCAGTCCAATAAAGAAAACCAAGGTTTTTCTAGTTTCATGATCCAAACAGCAAAACTGAGTAATAATAAACGAATCCCCAAGGCTAACAACAAACCAATTCTACGTGCAATTTTTTGTTGAGAGGGCAAAAGGCGATTGCTAATAGCCGCAATAAAAACCAGATTATCAACCCCTAAGATTGTCTCTAGTACAGTGAGAGTCAGCAGGTCGATTAGATGGCTTGAAAGATAAGAAAAGTCCATATTTTTTTGCTTTATTTTTAGTCCAGTGTTTGCTAGTTTACAAAAAAATGAAATCACATAAAAGGAAAAAACTATGATTATTAAAGCTGCTATTAACGGTTATGGCCGCATCGGTCGTAATATTTTACGTGCCATTTATGAATCTGGTTACAGAGATCAAATTCAAATCGTTGCTATTAATGATTTAGGTGATGTAAAAACCAATGCTTATTTGACGAAATATGACACAGTACATGGTAAGTTTCCAGGTAGTGTAACAGTAGAAAGCGATTATTTACTGGTCAATGGAGATAAAATTCATGTCGTTGCAGAACGTGATCCCGCCAAATTACCCTGGGCATCTTTAGATATTGATGTGGTATTTGAATGTACAGGTTTGTTTACCAGTAAAAAACATGCCGAACCGCATTTGTCGGCAGGTGCCAAAAAAGTGCTTATTTCGGCACCTGCAGGTACTGATGTGGATGCTACAATTGTGTATGGCGTAAATCATCATACTTTGAAGTCAAGCTATACAGTGATTTCCAATGCCTCTTGCACAACCAATTGTATTGCACCGATGGCCAAAGCCTTGCACGATACAGTCGGGATTGTCTCCGGTTTGATGAATACCATTCATGCTTACACAAATGACCAAAAATTGGTGGATGTCTATCATACTGATTTGCGCCGCGCACGTTCTGCGACACATTCTATGATCCCTACTAAAACAGGTGCGGCAGCAGCGGTAGGCTT
>JAURND010000166.1 GCA_030830425.1 Gammaproteobacteria bacterium | reverse complement strand
TGCCTGCTTTTTTCTGCTGCGCCTGTTTGGCTAAAATTGACGGGTATTGCTTTTTGTCTCGCCAGTAGTCGGCATCTATGTTGTAAATATGTCTTACTTTCTCATCCTAAATCTATTATTCACTGTACTGCGATAGATCATGTGGTTTGGCAGCTCACCTATCTTGATGGCACAATAGAAACACTTCATTTATTAGGCAACAGCTGGAAATCTCGTTGGGCTATTATTTTAAATTTTCAAAGACAAACCCCGCATTTAATGAAACTTAAATCAATGAAACTTAAATCTAGACCTATTTCGCTAATGCTCTCCAATGATAGCTTAGAAAAAAACGCATACCGACGATTACAAGTTTATCTCAATTTATCTGCAAATCCTAATGCCTAACTCATCAGAACACCCTATATACAGTGTATCTGCTCTGAATAAAGAAGTACGCACACTTTTAGAACACGCGCTTCCTTATGTGTGGATAGAAGGTGAAATTTCTAATTTACGCGCACCCGGTTCAGGACATCTTTATTTCTCCTTAAAAGACTCACACGCCCAAGTAAAATGCGCGTTGTTTCGTCATCACATTCCACAGCAGCTGCAACTCAAAGACGGTATCCATGTATTAGCGCGCGCTAACGTCAGTTTATATGAAGAGCGTGGAGATTTTCAGCTCATCATCGACAGCATTGAAGAAATTGGCGACGGTGCATTACGCCGTGCATTTGAAGGGTTGAAAACTAAACTCGCCGAAGCGGGCCTATTTAATCTCTCACTAAAAAAAACATTACCTAAATGGCCATCAGCGATCGGCGTGATTACATCACCCACGGGGGCTGCCATTCGAGATATTTTAAGCGTACTCAAACGACGTTGCGCCACTATTCCCGTGATCATCTATCCCACTCAAGTACAAGGTAACCAAGCTGCTGATCAAATTGTTCGCGCGCTAATGCTCGCCAATCATCGCCAGGAATGCGATATATTACTGCTTGCCAGAGGTGGTGGATCACTAGAAGACTTATGGCCTTTTAATGAAGAACGTGTTGCATGGGCGATCTATGAAAGCAAAATTCCCATCATTACTGGTGTAGGACATGAAACGGATGTAACCATTGCAGATTTTGTGGCCGATCAAAGGGCGCCTACACCCTCTGCTGCCGCAGAATTAGTGAGTCCAAATATCCTTGAAAAAATAGCCCTGTTAACTCAGTTAGAAATGCGTTTAGTACAAACACTAGAAAATCGATTGAAGCAGACTCGATTATCGCTCAATTATCTAGAAAAACGTCTACCGCATCCACTCAAACGCTTGCAGGATCAGGCTCAAAAATTAGATAGTTTTACGCAAAGATTACAACTGGCTCAGCAGCATTTATGGCAACACAAATATGCAGCACTAGCGGCTGCTTGGACTCAGCTGCAACGTTATACACCGCAACATCGGCTGCAAATAGCATTGAGCACATGCAGTGCTTTAGAGAAACGATTTTCAATTGCGATGCAACATGCACTAAACCAGTCTCGCGAGCAGTTAAATTATTTTGCTCAAGCCCTGAATAATATCAATCCGTTGAATACGCTCAACAGAGGTTATGGCATGCTCACGCATGATGGAAAAATTCTGACAGATAGCAGCGAAATAAAAGTGGATGATACGATAAACGTACAATTAGCAAAGGGACGATTGGTGTGTAGGGTTACAGACATTACTTCCCCCGTAGCTTGACCACGAAACGAGGGGCTTGAAGGTAAGTGAACCACCATCCCTGTGCCCTATGGGCGCCCCGTATCGAGTACGGGGCAAGCTCTTCTCCTCAAGGGGAGAAGGGAAATTGGGGGCTCAGGAATTGCTGGAGCGAGAGTAATTGTCAATAAACGCTAATGAGATTTATGAACTTACGCTCAGCTAATTTAGCATCAGAAGCTTCAGGATCAGAAATTTTCGAATTATGAGGTTCAGAGGATTTTAATTCCGAACGCAAAAACAGTTCAGCAGTGCCCGAACTTGCTTTTTTTTGTATGATGCTTTGTATGTTTTTTCCTATTGCGACGGTGGAAAAAAGTCCAAATAAACTAGATCCTGTTGCAATCACCGCGGTGACACCAGGTTTGACATCAGTGATCTGAGCAGCAGTGATTGACCAATGCTTTGCAGAAAGAAAACGCAAGAAGCTCGCCAAATAATGACCTGATGCCCCACATCCCCCATGGGCAACACTGGCAAGCAGCACAATCACTGCGCTAGCCAAAAGTGTGGCGCATAAAATAATAAGCGCGAAATTACCCAAATAACGCCACTTTTTCAATTCCCGCATACGCGTAGCTAAGTTTATCGCATCCTGAGTATTATCGGTATCTTCTGTGGAAATTTGAGACAGTAGTATCCGATATGTCAGTTCTGTGACCTCTGGCAAGTATTTAGGATTCATTTTTGTTAAATCGCTTTCTACTTGAGCGATATACGACTCGAGCAGAATCCTTTTATTAGCGCTTTCAACTGTTGTATTTGGCAAACGTGTGAGATAAGCATGAAACAGATTTATAGCTGTGTTTGAATCGGTGAGATACTTATGGTTGATTTGATTCTTCACCCAAGCAAGCATTTTTTTTTGTACTGAATAGTATGGGTCATTTTCTGTACATTGTTGAATCAATGATTCAAAATTTTTCAGAAACAGGAATAGGTTTTTTATAAAAACCCATTGATTTAGAACTTTCGTCTGCTCTTCCTTTATCTCTATTGCTTGTTGTTCTAGCCAATGATATTGATCAGTTAAATGCTGAAAAGCACTGTATGCCTTTTTAATATGTGCAGGCAGAAGGTTAAAAACCTCTTCGAGATTGGAATAGGGGCCAATCAGAAAATCACCGCTATACATCTCTTCTTGATGATTTTTATGTAGATCATCAAAGAATGCCTGTCTGTTTTCTGGTGTGTCTCCAAAATACGTATTTTCTTTAATTTCTGCTATGGTCGGTCGCTGTGCTGGGTTTGTAGCCAGTAGATTTTTAAAATGTTGCTTTAGCGCAGCTAGATTTGTTCCAGTTGCTATTTGATCTATAGTTTTTCCAAGCGCAAAGATATCTGCCTGAAAGAAGTTTAGGTCACGATATAAAATTTCAGCACTAGGTTGATCGTTATGAAATTGCTCTATTATTTCAGGAGAAGCATAGGACCGGGCTGCTACTAAAGATATGTTCTTTTCTGATTCCCCTTTTTTGTCGACCAGACTTCCAAGTGGAATTTTCTTTTTTTCTTCTGATATCTGTGCGCGATGAATAGAATCAAAATCAGTGATTTTAATCTTTATCTTCCTAGGGCTAACCGAAATATCTTCAAAAAATAATATATTATGGGGTTTAAGATCTCTGTGAACAATTCCATTTTTGTGTAATGCTTCTAGGGCTAGCACTAATTGCCCAATGATCTCTTTAACTTCAACAGGAGAGAAATTTTCGTTATTATTAAAAGCTGGCTTTTTTTCATCAACAATACATGACCATAGATCACTTTTTGCTCGCATGGCAATTCTTGCTCCGTTAACTTGGGCAAGAGAGGTATCTAGAAAGGGGGAGCGGACATTCTTTTCTGCTAGCAGTGCATTAGCTGCTTGTTGTTCGGCCAGTGTCTCAGCTGCAGCTTTTGCATCAGGTTGGGTTCTTGGAAATGCGCACACTACCCCTAATTGGGAAGTTTGCGTTTTTCTGTTATTGTTCACAGTTTCTACTGAGATCTCTAGATCTTTCTGATAAATCCGATTAAAGCTACCTTCTCCGATGATCTGTGTTGATTCTTGTGAGGTCGCTTGAGTGAATGCAATGTTGGTTATTTCAGCCAGAATATTTTGGGGATCATTTTTGGCATCATTTGGCATTATTTTATCTTTCTGTTGATGAAGGTTATTGTGAAAAAGAGATTTGGATATTTTTTCCTCAAGTGGAGAATGGAAATTGGCGCTCATTCGAGTATTGTTACCTTTCACCCGCTGCCATGCCGACCTTCGCCTAGATACTCAGCATCTAGGCGAAGGTCGGCAATCGTCAGCAAGCCCTACAATAAGTTATCCCCTTCAGTATTTTCAATATATTCAATAAACTTCATGGTTTCTTCAGAGTCTGGTTTAAATGTGAGCGAATATCTAAAACCGGCTAATGCTTCTTTGACTTGCCCAATATTGTATTGGCAGATGGCGAGGTTATAAATCAAATCAAATCGTTCTCCAAAAAAGTGTTTTGATTTTTCATAGTAAGGGATCGCTTCGTTATAGTGACGAATCGTATGAAAGAATAGTCCAATATCAAACAACACGTCATAAGCCTGTGGCATGTAGTAAAAATTATCAGCCATGTTAGGCATACATTGCGCAAAGTAATCCACCACTTCTTTATCTGCTTTGACGATTTGCTCGCAAACCTGTTTGGTGATTTTTCGATAAATATGTGGATCCCAGTGTGTAAAAGCCATATGTCCTACTAGACTTTCAATGGGGACTTGCGGAAAGTTATCGCGGATATTTCTGTGTAATACAAAATAATCGCCAGGGCTAAGCCGCATGACATGCTCATGAATGGACAGCGCAAATTCGGGTAGTTCTGCTAAGTTAAGACCGCTGTAAAATACGTTGGTTTTTATGCCTGGACGTGGGGATTGTATGAGCGCAGTTCCACCTGTTTTTTCGAAATATTGAGCAATCGCATGAAAGTTAACCATTAAAGAAAAACTACCATGAAAATCAATATAAGGGTGACCTAAATTTTCTAATTCAGCAGGAATGGAATAACCCTTATCCGATGACACTAAGAACATCCGGTCATTGCATAATTTTTTCAAATTAACGATGGTTCGAAGCCCTGCAATGGGAAATAAAATGTTGCTATCTTTCAGCAGATGCTTGTATTCATGAATAATTTCATTGAATACAGGATTGTCATAATAATTTTCTCGGACTTCGGCAGTTGTGTAAGTCGGTTTGACTTGTTGCATTGAAACAGGTTTCCCGTGTTTCATGTTGCTGGCTTCGGTCGATAGGCTGACTAAAGAGGCATAAATTTGTTGGTCTTTTATCGTAAAAGCATCATTGGTAATGCTATCAAAGATATAGTTAGCATAAACAATAAGTGGATTGACAATACTATTTTCAGAAATTTTAACGCCTGATTTCTTTAAAATAATTTCTTTGCTTTTTTCCATGTCAAAAATGGCGAAGTCCAGCATTTTTTGCTCGACGAATTGATGAAGCGCAGGGTGCTTGTCCCAGAATTTCAGATTGCTTTCGGTGAAATCCGTCATTAAATAACAAATATGAATATCTGCTAAATGGAGTTGTTTCTTAAGTTCTCTGATTTTCTTCAGGATGTAATAGCTCAGTTGTCCGGAACCTGTCCCCAATTCCATGATGTAAAAAGGATGAGCTTTGGATTCAGGATATTTTCTGACCCAGTCTTGAACAAGGCGTACGGTCATTTGCGCATAGCAATTGGCTAAAAATGGGTTACTGGTCACATAATGAGGGACGTCTTTTACCCAGGCATCTATGCCTTCTCTATCGAAATAAGATCGTTGAAACTCCCATAAAGCAGATTCTGAGAATTTTTTATCGCGATCAATGGTAATGATGTTTGGTTTTGACATATCAAACTCCTGATGGTTGTGGGAAATAAATTTAAGACAAAGTCAATAGGTTAAGGCTGCAGACAGCTATACTCATTCAACCTGAAGGTAAAAAAGATAGTACCTTCAGGTTGAATGAGTATAAACTGTTTGAATTTAAGGGGGCAGAAGAATGCTTCCCCCTTAAAAAACCCCCTGGTTTTGTCTCACATTGAAGTGAGACGAGTATATGTGAGCATTTTAAGGGAATTTTTTCCGCCAAAATTGGCAAAATATGCCCGTTTGCTAATTATGCTCAATGGTTACCTATATTTAAGCACATGAACATTAAGGTTTTATTAAATACTATGAAAAATATTTA
>JAURND010000165.1 GCA_030830425.1 Gammaproteobacteria bacterium | reverse complement strand
TCACTTCAAAGATGCAAAAATCAGCATCTTGAAGTGGAGTGAGTATAAGATCAATACTGGGGAATACCAAGAGAATTGCTTTTTGTCATATCGGCATCGCTTCTTGTAAAACTCGCATACGAAATTTCTCGGGCAAGGCCCTAGCTAGGTGTTAAAACATCGACAGGTACCTGCAATAATTTTTGCAATTGACTTTGAATGCCCGCAATATCAAAAAGCGTGGTTTGACTCGTAGGATCGACTAACAGATCTAAATCGCTGCCTTCGATATCTTCACCCACTAGCACCGAACCAAATACCCTAGCATTTTTTGCATGATGTTTTTCTACAATCAGGCGAATATCTTTCCGATGTAGTTGAAGAGCTTCAGAGGATCTCATGACATAAAACTCACTAGGTTGTCGTGTCAAATTATACGCATTCAAACTAAAAATGCGGCCTTTCTACTATCGATAATCCGAATCTTCTTGCCTATCTGCCGCGATTTTGGATTCATATCGATCACCAACTGCCAATAATTTTTCTTTAGTCATGATATTTTCACCGCGATTTTCCTGGTGATAATGCATTTCACTGGTGAGCACAATCGCATCAACAGGACAAGCTTCTTCGCAAAAACCGCAATTGATGCATTTAAAAACATCAATATCATATTTGGTTGTGCGCCTAGAACCGTCTTCTCTAGGTTCTGCTTCAATGGTGATCGCCAATGCAGGGCATACAGCTTCGCATAATTTACACGCAATACAGCGTTCTTCACCATTAGGATAACGACGCAGCGCTAACATGCCGCGAAATCGTGGAGAGACGGGTATTTCTTCTTCTGGGTATTGTGTGGTTATTTTTTTCTTAAAAAAATAACGGCCAGTCAAAGAGAGTCCGGCGAATAGTTCCCAAAGTAAAAAACTTTTAATCAATCGTTTGATGTTCATCAGCAATTCCCACTACCATTTTGAGAGACTAAAACAAAGGGTTTTTTGTAAACATTGTTCATAGTAAACAGCCCCATTACAGACAACCACATGGGGGATTGTTAAGGGGAAGATGGCGGTTCTTCCCCTTAACCGCGAGCGCAGACTTGTCCAAGCGACACGTTAAAAAAAGAAAGCAATTCTGCATTTTTGGCCGGAATTGCTGGATTTTTATGCGCGAAACCATGGAGAAAGTTGAAATTGTATGGAAAATCCAATAACGATAATCCAAACCAACGCGACTGGAATTAATATTTTCCAGCCCAGATACATGATTTGATCATAACGATAACGAGGAAAAGTAGCGCGTATCCATAAATATAAATATAAAAAGAAGGCACTTTTTAAAAATAACCAGAAAATTCCAGGTATCCAATTCAATCCAGACTGTAAAGTGGTGCCTTCAAAAGGGGATAGCCAGCCGCCTAAAAACAACAATGATACGATAACCGAGATTAAAATCATATTGGCGTATTCTGCCAAAAAGAAAATTGCAAAACCCATGCCTGAGTATTCCACATGAAAACCGGCGACAATTTCTGATTCGCCTTCTGCAATATCAAAAGGAGCACGATTCGTTTCCGCTAATGCACAAATCCAATACACCACAAATAAAGGTAACAGCGGCAACCAATACCAATGCAAGACACCGCCAGTTTGATGTAAAACAATCTGTTGTAAATTCATGCTTCCGGCAGCCATTAATACACCGACCAATGCAAATCCCATAGCAATTTCATAAGAGATCGTTTGCGCGGATGCTCTGAGTGCCCCAAAAAAGGCATATTTTGAGTTAGATGCCCAACCTGATACTAAAACGCCATATACGCCCAATGAGGTCATTGAAAATAAAAATAACACACCTGCATTCACATCAGCCAATGCCATGCCTTGACCAAAGGGGATGACTGCCCATGCTGCTAATGCGGGTGCGATGGTGAGTATTGGTGTGATGAGAAATAAATATCGATTAGATCGCGCAGGAACAATAATTTCTTTGAACAGTAATTTGAGCGAATCGGCAATGGGTTGACCCACCCCTCGAATACCCACTCGATTGGGACCGATACGACTTTGTATATAGCCGATCACTTTACGTTCAGCCAACGTCAAATAAGCGACTGCGCCAAATAATGGAAGCACAATCAGTAGGATTTTGGCAATAATCCAAATGAGGGTTAGTAATTCTTGTGACATTTTTTTATTTTTTTATTTTTTTATTTTTTAATACGCCGCTTATAGCGTTTGTGTATTATTAAACAACTGATCGGAGCAATGATCAAACCTAAAAAACCAAAATAGATAAAGGATAATATCATCAATCCAAGTGACGATCCGAACGCATGAATGAGTGGATCCCAAATCGATTGAATCATCGTTGACCATGTGAAGATGTTCCAAAGCGCTATAGGTATAATCATGATGAGTGCACCCATCAAATATACGAGTATAAAACTAAGCAAACCAATCATGATTACTTTTAATGTCGAATAATCATTTTTGATATGTAAACGTGTCAATATGCGATAGCTATAAAAATAACCTGTGATAAATCCAGACAGTGCAAATACGATGACAACACATAAAAAACCTTGCCACAGCATAATAAATTTAGGAATTTTGAGCACAAAAAAACTCACCGATGGGAGTGCAACAGCACTTACCGATGCAATACCCATCACCCAATAACCTATGGCTAAACGCTCTTTGGTATATTTAACAAGCACCAGCAATCAACTCAATCTCTCCATAGGCTTCACCAAAACCGGCGGTAATTTCTAAGCCTGATGGTATCCAAACTTGATTATGCCCAACACGTTCATCAATCATTAACGGCAATGTGATTTTGCAATCGGCTTGAGTGGCCTCTACAAGCGAATCTGCTTGTAAGTGCAGTTTTTTCGCTAAGACTGCATTGATGCGAATTGTCGATACGTTTTCAAGTACGCTGGCCTGCAGCAAGGCTTTGGCTCGACGCACTAGGCTGTCTACGTGGTAAATAGGCCAATCTCCGGCCCGATATAACACTGCTGATTTTGTTTTTTGAGGATAAACATCTGTCCTATTCAGGGTATTTGTTGTCGCTGTTTTATTCGCGAGTTGTGTTTTTAATTCATCTAAAATATCGCTGGTCTGGGTATATTCAAATCCGGGTAAATGCAAGGTTTTGGCTAATTCACACAAAATAGCAACACCAGTTTGAGATTCACCATAGGGTAAGGTTGCAGCAGCCATCGTTTGCCATGCGCCTTCTGCATTAACATAAGTACCTGAATTTTCAGCAAAAGTCGCCATAGGCAAAATAATATCCGCATAATCAGCGATCATGTCATTAGAAAAGGTAGATAATGCAATCACACATTCGGCTTGTTTTAAAGCATTTAATGCCAGTGATGGATACGCGCTATCTCGCTCTGGTTCAACGCCGAATAATAGGTAAGCACGCAAAGGTTTTACGAGCATCTCATGTGCATTTAGGCCAGGGTTATCGACAGCAGTTTTTGGCGTACGATGCGGTATCGCGCCAGCCAACCATGCCCCTGCACTATTGGCACCATGAGATAAAACACCGATATGCGATTTTGTGAGCGCGGCAATCTTTTCTGCCAGCAGGCGAATCATGGCGGCATCTGGATGTCCAATGGCATATGCCCCTAAAATAATTGCTGTTTTTTCGGCGTGCAGCAGCTGATTCGCTATTTTTGTGGCAGTGGGGGATAGCTCAAAAGGTGCTATCCATTGCGCCAGCTCATTCGATATATTTTCTTTCGGCAATTGAATCAGCAGTATTTTAAGAATTGCACCTAATTCACCCACGAATTCAGCTGCGCCTAAAATAGATTTCTGATCCACTTCAAAATTAAATTCGTAGTCTATCGGATTAATGCACATCACCTTAGCGCCTTTTTTCACCGCTTTTCGAATACGCTGACTGGCTATCGGTTGTTCTAAACGGACATTGGCACCAACGAGCAAAAGTCCTGTTAATGTCTCTAAATCGGCAATCGGAAAACCTAAGGTAGGACAATCTTGATAAGCTTGATCTGGAAAATCAGCATGCCGTAATCGATGATCAATGTGGTGGCTGCCGATTTGACGCATTATTTTTTGGAGCAAATAACATTCTTCTGTCGTTGAGCTTGGAGAAATCAGTGCGCCTATTTGTGCGGCAGTGGATTGTTTTATGATGGTATCGAGTCGATGAACCGCTTCGGCCAAAGCAACACCCCATGACACTTCTTGCCATTCACCTCGATATTTCACGCGTGGTTTTAGCACACGTTCTTCACTGTCAATGGCTTCATAGCTAAAACGATCACGATTAGAGATCCAAGTTTCGTTAATGGATTCATTTTCGCGAGGCACGACACGCATTACCTGTCTGGCAGGAGTCTGTATTTCGCCGCGAGTATGGATATAAATATTAGAGCCTAAACAATCATGAGGGGCGATAGAAGCATGTTGCTTAAGTTCCCAAGCACGGGCTGTAAAGCGATATGGTTTAGACGTCAATGCACCGACAGGACAAACATCAATCATATTGCCGGATAGTTCGGATTGTACCGTTGCATCAATATAAGTCGCGATTTCTAATTCTTCACCTCGCTCCATTAAGCCCAATTCACGTACGCCAGCAATTTCATCGCCAAACCGTACACAGCGGGAGCATTGAATACATCGGGTCATTTCAGTGGAGATCAATGGGCCTAGATTTTCATCGTGGATGGCTCGCTTACCTTCTGTAAAACGAGAGATTCCTTTTCCATAACCCAATGATAAATC
>JAURND010000164.1 GCA_030830425.1 Gammaproteobacteria bacterium | reverse complement strand
CAACTTATCTCAAAAAGATGAACCTATTATTTGGGCAGCGATCCGTGATGAAACGATTATTGAAAATGTGGTGCTCGATAAAACGACAGGAGAGCCTCGCTATGAAGATGCGAGCCTAACAGAAAATACGCGAGCGGCTTATCCACTGGAACATATTCCGTTACGCGTTCTTGAAAATAAAGCAGGACATCCGACAGCGGTTATTTTTCTCACTTGTGATCTGTATGGCGTACTACCACCGGTTGCACTATTGACCCATGAACAAGCCGCTTATTATTTTCTCAGTGGGTATACTGCGTTAATCGGTAGCACAGAAATGGGTAGCACCTCTGCCATCAAACCCACCTTTAGCACTTGTTTTGGCGCGCCATTTTTTCCTCGTCCCCCAATCGTCTATGCAAACCTCTTGATAAAACGTTTGCAAGAAACCAATGGCCAGGTTTACCTCGTGAATACGGGTTGGACAGGCGGCTGTTATGGCGGACAAGGCAAACGTTTTGATATTCCCACCACTCGTCATCTCATTACCGAAATTTTGAAGGGGCATTTGCTTTTGGCAAACCAAACAATATTACCATTTTTTAATTTTACCATTCCGACAGCATTGTCTGGCATAGACAGTCGTTTGTTAAATCCACAACAAGCCTGGCATGAATCAACCTCTTACGAGGAACAAGCAAATATTTTAATTGCACAGTTTCAAGAGAATTTTAAAAAGTTTGATGTGTCTGACAAAATTAGATTAGCGGGGCCCAGCTTTTCAGTATAGGGCGCAGTATATACTAGTCTCACTTCAATGTGAGACAAAATCAGGGGGTTTTTAAAGGTGGAAGTGTTTTGCTGCCCCCTTAAATTCAAATAGATGATACTGCTCGCATCAAAAAAGCAGATACATTAAAATTCTCACATTCAAGAACGAGCAGTGTAGTTCACGCGAACAATCGTATGGATAAAAAAATCGGTTTTATCGGCGCAGGGAAAATGGCCACAGCACTCATCGCTGGATTAAGAAAAACTGGCTATGATTCTTCATGTCTATGGGCAAGTTCGCCTACTCATAAACACCTTGAAACCTTAAAAAATCAGTGGGATATTCAAATCAACACCGATAATATGGCTGTTGCCGCTCAGGCAGATATTTTGATATTAGCCGTAAAACCCAAAGACTTAACCGGCGTATTGAATCAGCTAAAATCGATTATCCAACCAAAAAAAACCATCATCATTTCTTTAGTCGCCGGCATCAATGCAGCTTTTATTTTAGATAACCTGGGCAAAGAGACCAAGCTTTGTAGGGCCATGCCAAATTTACCGGTGCAATCTTGCAAAGGGATCACTGCATTATGGATGAATACATCTATCTGCCCCACCGATAAAACATGGATTGAATCTATTTTTCAATCCGTAGGAGATGTTGTCTTTCTTGAACAAGAAAAAGAAATCAATGCCGTCACCGCTTTATCCGGCAGCGGGCCCGCTTATTTCTTTTTATTTATGCAAGCACTAGAAGAAGCTGGTATTGCCTTAGGATTATCTGCAGATTTATCGCATGCCTTGACACTAAAAACGGCTTTTGGCAGCGCACAAATGGCCATAGAAAGCTCATCAGATTTCAATCAGTTATGCCTGGAAGTTGCACCGCAAGGCGGTGGTACCGAGCAAGCCATTCAAGCGTTAAAGTCTGCAGCATTCATGCCGTTGATTTTGACAGCCGTACAAAGCGCAAAATCACGATACGATGATATTTTAAGTGAGCAGCAATTCCCGCTGCCTTCCTAGAGAGCTTAAAAAAAGAGTTTCTGGTAAAATATACTTGTTCTCCCTGAAAGTGAGACAAAACCAGGGGGTGAAAAAGACAGTACCTTGAGGTTGAATGCGTATATTTGCAGAGATCATTAGTATTGCTGGCAGAGGATTCGGGAGATAAAATCTTGACAAGCATCAGTCTATTTTTAATGCAAACCCTACTGAACCTCTACATTTATGTGGTCGTGCTACGTTTTTTATTACAAAGCTATCGCGTACGATATGATAATACGCTAGCCATATGGGTACTCAAAGTAACCCAACCTGCTATTCGGCCATTGCAGAAAATTTTCCCCGAAATAAAAAAAATAGATCTAGCAATACTCGCCTATATTTTTATCCTAGAAGCGCTTAAATTTTCCCTGATTCATCTATCCGCATTGTCAACACCGCCCAGTGCGCTACTCTTGTTTTTATCAAGCTTTGGTGATTTTTTATTGCACCTAACTAATCTTTATTTTTACGCCATTATGATCCGAGCATTATTTAATTGGACCATGGTGCTCGGTTATCGCCCGACCTACAATCCACTTTTTTGTGTTGCCGTCCAAGTGAGCGAACCCGTATTGTCTTTGGTTAGACAAATCATCAAACCAATGGGAATGTTAGATTTTTCGCCGTTAATTGCACTGATTCTCATTCAGTTATCCCAAAGTTTTTTAATCATACCCTTATTTTTTTAGTGCCTCCTACTTCAACACTGAAACGCAACACCCAGGCCTTTGACATTAAAAGAGACTTCTTATAGTAAAAATAGTACATAAGTAGTACTATATCAATCAACTCATTTCTGCACATTCAAACATGAGCAAAATGGTATGATCTGTTGCATTTAAGGGGGCAGCAGAACACTTCCCCCTTAAAAAACCCCCTGGTTTTGTCTCACTTTCAGTGAGAACGAGTATAGAACTTGAAAGTGACATATGCTTCGTATTAATAAAATGGTGGATTACGCAACACTGATTTTGAATTGTTTGTCTACCCAACAAGTTCAGACACTCTTAAGCGCTAAAGAGATTGCTGATATCACGCATATCGCCAGGCCGACTGTCAGCAAAATCCTGAAAATGCTATCCAGGGTCGAATTAGTCTCTGCTAAACGCGGTATCATTGGGGGATATCGATTAACCAGAGCTCCCGATAAAATTACGATTGCACAAATTTTGACAGCCATAGAAGGCCCCCCTGCCCTAACCGAGTGTGCATCCACCCAAAACAGATGTGCACAACATGAGACTTGCCCTGTGAAACATAATTGGAAGATGATCAATCACTTTATTTTAACCACCTTAGATAAAGTAAGTTTAGCAGACATGCTAAAACCCATTGCTATTCCTCAATTATTGCTATCGCATCTTCATTCACCGTCTCCCATAATTGCTCAACCTCAAAACAATGCCAAAAAATGAACGTGATTATT
>JAURND010000163.1 GCA_030830425.1 Gammaproteobacteria bacterium | reverse complement strand
TCATATTTTTTTGCAATAGCCTGTAGGAGAGTTTCAGTCTGTTGGGCAATGCAAGTTTCACCAACACCCGTTACGAAATCGATCTCACTACAGTGGCTAAATAGTGGAGAAATCAGCCAAGGATCTATCCCAATATGTTTGGCAAATGACAGGCTGATATTTGCATAGTGTGCAAAATGTTTAGTTTTAGAACGATTAGCCCAGCCCATTGTCAATGGCGGAAATATTTGAATGCTTTTTTCTAGATTTTGCAATAAAGGTGGGATGCCGCCAGCTAAATCATTATTGAGTAAAATCACACATGGAGAAAAACCATCTTCTAAGCAAAGATGATTATCTTTGCGAATCACGGGCTCCAGTCTTAATTTTTTTCCAGAGGGCAAAGTAATATCCATCGCTTTTTTTAAATCTTCTAACACTGATCCAATGCGTACTGAAAAACCCGCTTTGGTCATCATTTCATGAAGGTTAGCTAAATGCTCAAAATAAAAAATATTACGCGTATGATTTTCTGGAATTAATAAAATCGTGGAAGCAGACGGTGCAATTTGCGCCATCGTTGCTTGCAATGCTTGAATAGATAATGGCCAGGAGTCTGAACTTAAATTATTAAATCCAGCAGGGAATAGATTAGTATCAATGGGGGCGAGTTTAAACCCTGAGTTGCGTAAATCTACCGAAGAATAAAATAAGGTGGGTAATTTTTGCCATTGTTCTCTAAACCAAGACTCAATGCGCAGCGTGTTATCTAACAAATTTTGCTCTAGAGCATGCAAAGGTCCTGTAAAAGCAGTGGTTAAATGCGGAATTTTTATGTTGTCATCCATCATAGGGGGGGTCCATTAAGAACGATGAATTGTCGCTGATCATACAGAGGCGAATCATTAAAACTGAACATGAAATCTCGACATAAGCCCGAATCCTCGTGGCTTGCGCATGGGGATTTGAAGGTAAAGGCTTTAGGTCAAGTCTGGTGTAAAAAATGGCCGAAAAAGCGCAGAATATATGTATATGTGAGCATTTTAAGGGAATCTTTTCCGCCATAATTAGCAAAACGCGAAGCGTCCCGGCGAAGGCCGGGATCCACTGCTTCTACCTAATTATGCTGAATGGTTACCATATGTCTTATTAAATTCAACAAGTTATACCGTTCTTATCCCAATAAAATGCTTTTGGGTTGGTCTTGGCTGATCATGTTTTCTTTGTTGATTTTTTCCCACGAGATGTTTTGGTTTTCTTAGATAATGGTTTAGCGGGTGTTTTTGCTAATTCAAAATCTAATTCTCTTTCTTCAGGATTGCTTCTGGCAACCATGACCTCAATAGAATCACCTAATCGGTAAGTGGTATTCGTTCGTTTACCCTTTAGAAAATGCTGAACCGGATCATAATGGTAGTAGTCGTCTTTTAAAGCGGTGATGTGTAGCAAACCTTCTACATAAATATTTTTTAATTCTACAAAAACACCAAATCCTGCGACACCTGTGATAATGCCCTCAAATTTTTGACCTAATTTATCTTGCATGTAGTAACATTTTAACCAATTAACGGCATCTCGAGTGGCTTCATCTGCGCGACGTTCTGTGACCGAACAATGTTCTGCAAGTTGCGTCATGCGAGCATCATCATAGGGGAAAACTTTTGTTGGCAGTTTCTTTTTATCGTTTGCTTGTTGCTGATAAAAACTATATCGCAAACCACGGTGGACGAGTAAGTCAGGATAACGACGAATAGGGGATGTGAAATGCAAATACGCATCATAAGCTAATCCAAAATGCCCAGCGAGTTCAGGAGAGTAAATAGCTTGCATCAAGGAGCGTAATAATACGGTTTGGATTAGACGTGCATCAGGTCTTTTTGTAATACTTTGCATTAATCGCTGATAATCATGCGGCGTTGGTTCGTCAGTCCAAGTGAGTTGAACCCCAAAACTTTTGATGAATGTTTTAAGGTTCTCCATCTTTTCAGGATTAGGACCCTTGTGTACGCGATATAAAGTTGGAATTTTTTGTTTTTTTAGAAATTGTGCAGTGGCAACATTAGCCATTAACATACATTCTTCAATGATGCGATGCGCAATGGTTCTTTCAATAGGGACGATGGCTTCTATTTTTTTATTTTTACCAAAGAGGATACGCGTTTCTGTGCTCTCAAAATCTAAAGCACCCCTGGTTGCTCGTTGCGCCAACATTTTTTGATACACTAACGCTAAATTCTTTAAGTGCGGCAATAAAGCCATTTGTGTTTTCTTCTTCCCAGCCAGCATTTGAGAAACTTCCGTATAAGTCAGTCTTGCCCTAGAGCGCATGATGGCATCATAGAAAGTGGCGTTGATCAAGATGCCTGTATCGTCAATGTTCATATCACAAACCATACATAAGCGATCTACGTTTGGTTTGAGTGAACATAATTCATTGGATAATATTTCAGGCAACATGGGTACTACACGGCCGGGAAAATAAACAGAATTTCCTCGTTTAAAGGCTTCTTGATCTAATGGACTATCTGGCTTGACATAATGGCTCACATCCGCAATAGCAACAACTAAGCGAAATGTTTTA
>JAURND010000162.1 GCA_030830425.1 Gammaproteobacteria bacterium | reverse complement strand
TTAAAAACCAGTACCTTCAAGTAAGAGCGGTATATTCATAGAGACGCGGATCTTCCCGGCGAAAGCTGGAATCCATTTTACCGCTTATCGGTTCTACGACCACCTTCTCTCCTTGTAAAAGAAAGAGAAAATAAGCGATGCGTTAGAACAAGGAAACAAGTTCCGCGCTTTGAGCGAGTGTTACTGAAAATAACCACAAATGCTTGCTACTCATGAAAATATGACTTAAGATAACCCCCTCTTATCGAATGACATAACGGAGTTTTTATGAATGCAGTTATGATTAGTGGCGGAAAACAATACAGAGTTTCGCCTGGCCAGACCATCAAGCTTGAAAAGTTGCCTTATGAAGTAGGTGATACGGTCACATTTAGCCAAATATTATTAGTATCCAGGGAAGGAGAAATTCAGTTAGGCTCTCCTCTACTTCAAGGCGTCACTGTAACCGCTGAAGTAATAGACCAAAGCAGACATCCCAAGGTTCATATTATCAAGATGAGACGTCGTAAGCATTACATGCGCCGTCAAGGGCATAGACAAAGTTATACTGAAGTTAAGATTACGCAAATTGGATAGTAATTCGCGGAAATAACTTTTCGAGAAAAGGATTATACAATGGCACATAAAAAAGCAGGCGGCAGCACACGTAATGGCCGCGATTCTAATCCTAAATATTTAGGTGTTAAACGTTTTGGTAGTGAACGGGTATTAGCAGGCAATATTTTAGTTCGCCAACGCGGCACACGTTTTCACGCTGGCGTAAACGTTGGTTTGGGGCGTGATCATACTTTATTCGCTTTAACACATGGAAAAGTTCTATTCCAAAGAAAAGGCCCTCAAAAGAGAGTTTTTGTCTCAGTCATTCCTGAATAAGTTCTTTTCAAAGCGATAGTTCATTCAGCAATTCCCGCTACACTTTAAAAAAGCTAAAAAATTTTCTTTAGCGTATCGTTAATAGTAAAAAATCAGTAACTATTCACCACCATACAAAGACTGGCATAAACGGTCAGGCAAAATTGGCAAAATATGCCCGTTTTCTCATTATACTGAATGGTTACAAAAATCATTACTGACCGATGCATGAGGGATCATTAGGGAGAGGATAGTACCTCTCTTCCCTGATTTTGAGCGCGGACTTGTTGCGTTGATGTATTAAAACCAGTCAGCAATTTTGGCATGTTGCGCGAGAATTACCCTATTTCATTCATTTTATTCCGTCTCATCTTCACTGACTATCGCAAGCAGCTCAATTTATAAGATACAAATATACTCATTCAACCTGGAAGTACTGTCTTTTTCACCTTCAGGTTGAGACAAAACCAGGGGGTTTTTTAAGGGGGGGGGTATTCTTCTGCCCCCTTAAATTCAACAGGTTATACCGCTCTTACCTCAATAGCATTTTCTTCAGTCCTGTATTTTAAAAACCAGTTCTTTCAAGTAAGAGCGGTATAGTATACTTTTTGAATTTAAGGGGGTAACGAAAAGCATTGCTACCTTATAACCCCCCCTGGTTTTTTCTCACCTTAAAGAGGCAAAAATCAGCATCTTGAATTGAGATAAGTCTATATTTCATACTTCTCCCGAATTCAGACTTGTCAAAGCGAAGCATTAAAATAAGCAAGCAACTTCCGCATCTTGAGCGAGAATTGCTGATAAACCATTACCTTCAAATAAAGTCGGTATACCCACCCCTCCCCTTATTAAAATCCCATGAAATTTATTGATGAAGCAACTATTCGCGTAGAAGCAGGCGACGGTGGAAATGGCTGCATGAGCTTTAGACGAGAGAAATTTATTCCCTTTGGTGGCCCTGATGGCGGAGATGGCGGAGATGGCGGTAGCGTTTACTTGAAAGCGAATCCTAACATCAATACCCTAGTTGATTTTCGCTTTCAACGTTTACACAGAGCCCAACGTGGTGAAAATGGCATGGGCAGCCAATGCACGGGTAAAAAAGGCCAAGATTTAGTTGTTTTAGTCCCCGTAGGCACGATGGTTTATGATCAAGAAACCACTGAGCTCATCGCTGATCTAACTCTACCCGACCAAATCGTTTGTGTCGCTAAAGGAGGCGAACATGGGTTGGGTAACTTACGCTTCAAAAGTAGCACAAACCGTGCGCCAAGAAAAACGATCCCAGGCATGTCAGGGGAACAACGACAACTACACTTAGAATTAAAAGTGTTGGCTGATGTAGGGCTGCTTGGACTACCCAATGCAGGAAAATCTAGTTTCATTCGCGCTGTCTCCAGCGCACATCCAAAAGTAGCCGACTATCCTTTCACAACATTACATCCTCAATTAGGTGTTGTTCGTGTGGATGACCAGCATAGTTTTGTGGTTGCGGATATTCCTGGATTAATTGAAGGTGCCGCTGAGGGTGCAGGATTAGGGATTCAATTTCTAAAGCATCTAGCGCGCACTAAAATTTTATTGCATCTCGTCGATATTTCACCCGCAGATGACTCAAATCCTGTAGAGGCTGTTCATACGATTGAACAAGAATTAACCAAATATGATTTAGATTTAATGAATAAAGAGCGTTGGCTGGTGTTGAATAAAACAGACTTGTTGCCTGAAAGTGAAGTGCAAGCTCACTGCAAAGCCATTATTAAAGCATTGAAATGGAAAAAGCCCGTTTTTCAGATTTCTGCATTAAATCAGCAAGGAACCCAAGCACTTTGTTATGCGTTGATGGAACGCTTTTTATTAGAAACTGATCAAAGAGAACCCTAAGAAACGGGAAAGAAACAACTTAAGACTTCTAGATAATCACTTCCATCTCAAAAAGTCTTTTCAACGCAACCTATACTCATTCAACCTGAAGGTACGGTCTTTTTCACCTTCAGGTTGAGACAAAACCAGGGGGTTTTTTAAGGGGGAAGTGTTTTGCTGCCCCCTTAAATTCAAATAGATGATACTGCTCGTATCAAAAAAGCAGATACATAAAAATTCTCACATTCAAGTACGAGCAGTATATAATCGTCTCACTTCAATATAAATGCGTATATAGCCATACGATGACATCTTTTAAATAGTCGATATGTTTGAATGTGTTATGGGATGTTGCCAGGTTGGCATAAATACCTCCAAGGATGGAGAGCCCAATACCGACTATATGCACTATTTCATAGTTATCAATCTTATCTCTAATTTCTTACCCCTAAAGTATCTTAAATAACCACCACGATAGATCTCCACCCGTGTGAGACGCGAAAATCTCATGTTTTTTTCGCATTACCCTAAAATAGGCGGCCATTTCGACTTTCCTATAAAAAGCCTAAAAAAATGGTTTCTTGTCAGGTAACCATTCAGCATAATTAGGTAGAAGCAGTGGATCCCGGCCTTCGCCGGGACGCTTCGCGTTTTGCCAATTTTGGCGGAAAAAAT
>JAURND010000161.1 GCA_030830425.1 Gammaproteobacteria bacterium | reverse complement strand
GAACGAGTATATACCGCTCTTACTTGAAGGTACTGGTTTTTAAAACAATATGCTGAAAAGAATTCTATTGGTGTAAGAGCGGTATATGCTGCGCTTTTTCGGCCATTTTTTACACCAGACTTGACTAAAATCTGACCGTTTATGCCCGTCTTTGCATGGTGGTGAATAGTTACATGAAAAATAGCATTGTAAATAGACCCTAATTATTTTTATTAAAGGTGCCTCATTTCATCAGGTGGTTACAATCAGCCCAGATTCCGCAAAAGAAAACACTTCATTTTTACCGATGATCATATGGTCAAGCACTCGAACGCCCACAAAAGTTAATGCACTGGTTAGCTCGCGTGTCATTTCTTTATCGGCTGAGCTGGGTTTTGAGATACCAGAAGGGTGGTTATGTGCAAAAATAACCGCACCTGAGTTTAGATGTAGCGCTCGCTTAACGATTTCACGGGGATAAATATTTGCGCTATCCAAAGTGCCATAAAAAAGCTCTTCAAAACAAATCAGCTGATGCTGAGCATTTAAAAACAGACAAGCAAAAACTTCTCGCTGATAATTTTTCATTTGTAAAAACAAAAAATCTTTAATTTGTTTGGAATTCTCAAAAGTTTGCTTGTTTTTTTCTTCTTCTTGTATATAACGACGAGTGAGTTCCACCGCAGCCTGCAATTGCGCATATTTTGCCTGGCCTAAACCAGGATGCTTGCAAAAATCTTGTGCGGATGCTTTCAATAAATCGCGAAAACCGCCAAAAACATTTAATAACTGATAAGATAAATCTAAGGCTGTTTTCCCTTTAATGCCTGTTCTCAAAAAAATAGCCAGCAGTTCAGCGTTTGATAAAGCCTGCGCGCCAAACTTCAGCAATCTTTCTCGAGGACGTTCTTTTAGTGGCCAGTCTGTAATTCGCATCATCAAATCTCATGAGTGAAAACAGACAGCTTAATGCATAGTATGGGTATCGCAATACCGTAATAGGGTTAGGAACGAGGAGAAAATCCATTGGGCATCACACTCTTCATGCGTTGAATCATCTTTGACATCCCCCCACTCTTCATTTTTTTCATCATTTTTTGCATTTGCATAAACTGTTTGAGCAGGCGATTGACATCTTGGACTTGTGTACCCGACCCAATAGAAATTCGTCTTTTTCGCGACCCATTGATCAAGTGAATATAGCGACGTTCTTTAGGCGTCATCGAATTAATCATGGCTTCCATTTGTATCAGTGTTTTATCGCTAAACTGACTTTGAGCAGCCTGGGGAATTTGTCCTATACCTGGAATTTTGCTCATCATGGCTGATAAACCACCCATTTTTTTCATCTGCTGAATCTGAGAACGAAAATCATCCAAATCAAATTCTTTGCCTTTGGCAAATTTTTTGGCAAGCTTGGCTGACTCTTTTTGGTCGACTTTTAATTGCGCATCTTCAATCAAAGACAGTACATCACCCATCCCTAAAATACGCGAAGCCATACGGTCTGGATGAAAAGCTTCCAGTCCATCCATTTTTTCGCTGACACCCACAAATTTAATGGGTTTTCCGGTAATATAACGGATCGACAGCGCAGCGCCTCCTCTGGCATCGCCATCTGTTTTTGTCAGTATGACGCCTGTTAAAGGCAGTGCTTCATTAAATGCTTTAGCCGTATTTGCTGCGTCTTGACCGGTCATGCTATCCACGACAAATAATGTTTCGATGGGATCAATGGCAGCATGAATAGCCTGAATTTCTTGCATCATCTCCACATCAATATGTAATCGACCGGCGGTGTCCACAATCACAACATCGATAAATTGTTTTCTGGCCTGTTGTAATGCAGCTTGCGCAATCGAAACAGGTGATTGCGAAAGGTCGCTGGGGAAATATGTGACATCAATTTGTGTCGCTAATGTTTTTAGTTGTTCAATAGCAGCGGGCCTGTAAATATCCGCACTCACGACCAGCACACTTTTTTTCTGGCGTGTTTTTAACCAAAGCGCCAATTTAGCAGTGGTGGTGGTTTTACCAGAACCCTGTAATCCTGCCATCAAAATCACCGCAGGCGGCTGCGTGCGCAGATTGATTTCTTCAGCGACGTCACCCAAAAGCGCCAACAGTTCATCATGGACGACTTTAATTAAGGCATCCCCTGGTTTTAGGCTTTCTAGCACTTCTTGGCCAATGGCTTTAAGGCGAACTGCTTCAATAAATTTCTCGACGACCGATAATGCGACATCGGCATCTAGCAGAGCATGGCGAACTTCTTGCAGCGTTTCGCGGATATTATCTTCGGTTAATCGACCGCTACCCGTTAAGCGCTTAATAGTTTGATTCAGTTTTTGTGAGAGTTGATCGAACATTTTTTTATCTATGATTGTTGTTAGCAATCTCACTTAAAGATGCGGGTTTTTAAACCCTTAAAGTGAGAGAAAGCCGGGGATTATCTCAACCTGCAAGTATCAGAAAGTCAAAATTTCAGGTGCATCAGTATAACCTGGTATTTTTTGATATACCATGACAAACTCGTCTAACCAAGTGAGTAGAAAATTTTTTTTATGGTATGGTATGATTTGTCTTTGGTTAGGATATTCGTAAAAAACCATGGTATTTGCTTGCAAGACATCAGGGGGGGCCATCCCTAAATTCAACTGATCATAACGCTTATATACTCGTTCTCCCTGAAAGTGAGACAAAACCAGGGGGTTT
>JAURND010000160.1 GCA_030830425.1 Gammaproteobacteria bacterium | reverse complement strand
CTTACTTTTTTGGGTAGCCAATTTGTTGGAGAAAAATTATTAATTCAACGCCTGCTGGACAAGCAGATGAAAATTCCACTATTCGCCTGGCAACGTCTAAATACCATGTGGATTATTTTTTTTGTTTTTATGGGGGCTCTAAATATTTATGTCGTTTATCACTTTAGCACCGACATTTGGGTGAATTTTAAATTATTTGGGACCTTTGGCTTGAGTCTTGTTTTTTTAGTGATACAAGGCATTTATTTGCATAAATCAGGTTATCTCAATGCAAAATCTTAAAACTTTGATTGAGCAACGCTTAATTCAGTCACTTTCACCCTCCACATTAATCATCGAAGATCAAAGCCATTTGCATGTAGGGCATGCTGGTGCAAAACAAGGTGGCAAACATATTAAGATCACCATTGCTGCTTCTGATTTTTTACATCAATCTCAAGTCACTTGCCATCGATTGGTTTACGATGTACTCAAAGATTTGATCGGTCATGAAATTCATGCTGTACAAATTTTTACCATAATTCCGACCAAAACGCAGAGTTAAAATTGCCACTTGACTCACCAGTCTACGCGCCGCCACTTGTTTGCGGCATCCCAGAAAAAATCCGGGTCCCGCGAACAAGTCGTGAGGCAGTTAAATTTAAGGGGGTGTGGGTATCAGGCCTTCCACCAGGACGCTTCGCGAAAAACTCCCTAGTTTTGTCTCACATTGAAGTGAGACGAGTATAAGTGGTAACTATTCACCACCATACAAAGACTGGCATAAACGGTCAGATTTTAGTCAAGTCTGGTGTAAAAAATGGCCGAAAAAGCGCAGCATATATGTATATGTGAGGATTTTAAGGGGATTTTTTCCGCCAAAATTGGCAAAACGCGAAGCGTCCCGGCGAAGGCCGGGATCCACTGCTTCTACCTAATTATGATGAATGGTTACTATAAGTGAGCAATGACTAGCTCAAAACGCAGCACTTGCTGCCTGGTTTTAATGTATCGCTTTTTTTTGCGTCTGTTTTTACAAGACGGGAACTGCTTACTGCTTAGTCTTGTTTTTCTGCCGCTTTCTTCAGGCTAACTTGTTCAGCTAAATCTTGCACACTGGTAATTAAATCAGACAACGCAATGATCCCTTTGATAACAGGTGGGTAATGTGTCGCTAACTGCATATCTTTTGCTAGATCTCTGGTGGTGCTTTTGGCTCTCCTTTCTCCTTGTCCATCTAAACGTGCAATCATGAACAAACACTCTCTGAGCGTATTTTGATCTAAGAAAGGCTGAGAAAATGTCTGCATATCTTCGATAAGAACATGATTCGATTGTGACTCTGTTAAGTGAAGTGGTGTAAATATGTTGATTTCATCTTCAGATAATAAGGCCAGATCTTCGAGCTCTTCTAGCTCTTCTTCACCACTGTCTGTTCGATAAGCCAATAAAGCAGTTACTGCTTTTTCAATGGCAATCTCTTGGGTTTCGTTCGTTTGAATGGAATATAAAACTTTATCTAAATCATCGGGTGGAATTTCGATATTTTCTAATAAATCACTTTGATCTTTAATTGTTTCAAAGCGTCTAAATACCTGACTCATTTCATAAAGCGTCATATCTAAAGGAGAATCTACCTTTAAAAACTGATTCAGATGCATTTTCTTAACGGCTGGCGGGTTAGCGTAAAACATTTTTGCGCGAACAAGTTTAGATTTAAAGAAAATATGCGCTTCACCTTCACGTTGTTCTTTTAAATCAAGCAAATCAATACGCGCTCTTTTTTCAACTTGAGCACTTTTGCTATCCATATAGGTATTAGTGATTTGTTTCGCATCGGTCTGAAATTCTTTCACATGCGTGACATAAGACTCGCCAGCCGTTTTAGTAAAGAAGTCCCAAGTATCTAAAGGATCTTCTAACTTCATACAAATTTTAATGTTGGTGTTTGCACCAATGGATAAGGCTTCTTCTTTAGAGGCTTTTTGAAATGCCGGTAAATCTTGTCCAGCAAAAACAACGGAGAAACCTAAGGAACGTGCTTGAGCGGGTACAACAGCAAAACCCTTCACAGCATAATAACCGTATTCATCTAAGATACATAAATAAGGCGTTGGGGCATTGGTGGGTTTACGTTGAATTAAATCACGATATTCTCCTTCTACTGCGTCACCCAAACCTGCTGCCATCATCCCTTTTAATGAAGCAATAATAACTTTACCTAAAGCTGCCAGTTCATCTGGAGATTTTTCAAGAGCAGGCAACAATACCACTAATATACGTCGATTTAAGACCACGTCTTTAAAATCCACTTCAGCCAATTTAGTGCGCATAATATGGCCATAAGTGTCCGCTAAAGAACCAAAAACACGAGTCAGCTGCATCGTAATATAACCATGCTGCTCCCAAACCTGAGAAACCTGTTTTCCCCGTTTTTCTTTATTATAGCCGGGTAAGTTAAATAAGTAGTTTTTGATCGGTTCCAATACGACCGCAGGAAAACTTTCGATACTGATTGGATCTTGGTCATCTCGAATAAATACCTTATCAACAGCCATTGCTTCAACGCGCTCTAATGCAAAATAATTACGAATACTATTGGCATCTAGTAGAATATGACCGGCATCACGCATAGCGACCAACACTTTCAGCAAAGATTCAACAAAGTTAATCGCGCGCCCCTTCCACATATCGCCATCACCACCGCCGCCACTGCTATCCATCAAACTAACTACCAATTGCGCTAGCATGCTCGAAGAACCGACTGCAAATGGATTCATGGTATTCGACAAACGACGTTTTTGTGGACCGATAATATCTTTGGCGCCTGTCATGTAGTTGACCAAAAGCAAATCGTCTTCACGCCCCATAGAACGAACCATCGAAAATACTTTAGCAAATAAAGAGTTATCACCTTTACCATCTACATAAATAAATCCGCTACCTTGCATCAATGCATTATAAGACAAAGAAATTAAAGCTTCTGTTTTACCACTTCCGGTTGATCCGAAAATCAATACGTGTGTACGCATATCTTCATTGGCAAACCACAGTTCTTGATTGGTGATTAATTGATTGCCAAAAAAATAAATCCCTCGCGCTTTTCTAGGTTTATCAGAGCCCGGCAATAAATCGTTATTATCTAGACGACCGCAACGCTGAGGCATTTTGAATGGTAAGGTCGCACGACGCAAAACTGTCATTAAAAATAAAATGATGCCTAAAATCGCGAGAATATCGGTGAGCACCGAAAAAGCGACCATGGCGGCACCCATAAAAATTAACAAGAGCGCTGCATAAGCTGGGTTATTAATAAAGTCTGCAAAACGTTGACCCAGCGTACGGGTATCTCGCAATAGTTGCCGAGACTTCTGCTCATGTATTTCTTCTAAACCTCGCAATCCTGGTCTTGGCATAAATAATTTCTAAGCGTGTTGATTTTAGACTGTTCCATATAGCGGAAATAGCGGCGAAAATTACTACCGGTTATATACTGCTCGTACTTGAATGTGAGAATTTTAATGTATCTGTTTTTTTGATACGAGCAGTATAAACTGTTTGAATTTAAGGGGGCAGAAGAATACTTCCCCCTTAACAATCCCCCATGCGTTTGTCAGCAATTGGACTATTTACTACGAACAACTTTGACAAGAAACTCTTTGTTTTAGGTGCTCTAAAGGGTAGCGGGAATTGCTGCTGGTTATCCAGCAGGGCTGTCTCATTAAAACCGAATATGCAATGCTGACGCAACCCCGAATCCGGATAACTTGAGCACGAGAAGCATGCGAAATACAACGTACCGCGACTTTTTAGCGGAATCAACATGTTTTCCCAGATACCAAAAACAAGCCACGGCACGTAGATTGGATGTCAAATGGCAATCTCAATTCCGCATTTTTGGCAAGAATCGCTGGTTATCCCAGTGACTTACGAATTTGTTCAAGCATTTCCATCGCCTTCAAAAAATCGGCAAACAAAACATCTAACCGCCCATAATCACCATCTCTCAGATTCTTGTCAAGGATTCCAGCTGCATTCAGAAGATGAGGCGTATTTGTATAACAAGCACCGCCACGAAACTGATGCATTTTCTGTTGCAATAACACCATATCTTCAGTCTGATAAGCCTCTTCAATCTCAGTGCGAAATTTTGGAAAAGATGCAATTAATTCATCCAACATTTTCCAAGCTATTTTTTCTTTACCTATTGATAGCTTTGGGGGCTTTGGCAAATCAATCACTCTTAGACCGTTTTTCATCACCAACAAATGACGACCAAACACGGATTGTAACTTTGGGACATACTGTGCGAACAGTATTTTTGCCTGGTCTTGCAACAAAGGTTTAGTCATTATACCCGCCATACCTGCTGCCGTGCAAAGTCGCGCTTGTTCTTCTTCGACATGCGCAGAAAGCCCCATAATAGGCACAGAAAAAGGGGTTCCCTCTTCTATCTCTCTGAGTCGCTTTGCTAGTTCATTTCCCTTTATATCTGGCAATCCTAGATCCATGAAAACCAAGTCATAGTACCCAGGTTTAAACATAGAAATAGCTGCCTGGCCGCAGCTGGCTACATCAGTCTGGCATCCAAACGATGACAACAACAGACTTGCCCCTTTTTGTGCCAACAGATTATCTTCAACCAGTAATATTTTTATATTAGCAGCTACTGCTTCAATCCTATTTTCTGATGCAGAAAAAACTTTAATCTCATTGGTTTTGATAGCGGGTTCTTTTATGTTCGCTATTTCATCAGTCGCCAACAATAAATCCGTTTCATGATTATATTCATGATCTGCTAATACAGGTATTTGCAATGGGATGACCACCAAAAATTGACTACCTTGGCTTTCTTTGCTTTTGATATAGATTTCCCCACCCATAGACTTCACGAATTCTTCTACCAGATATAATCCAATACCGCTACCTTCGTAAGTCCCTTGATCAGATGGCGTCAAACGTGAAAAGCGCTCGAATATCAGCTTTTGTTTATCCTCAGGAATGCCAATACCCGTGTCAGCGATGGCCAACTGAATAATGGCTTGGTTAGAAGTGGAATTTTGACTTAACTCAGCACTGATAGTAACAGACCCTTGCGGTGTAAATTTAATCGCATTGCCCATCAAATTTAGCAATATACGATAGAGAGTCGCACGGTTACCCAAAAGGTATCTTGGTATTTTCTCATCATAATCAACATGCAAAGCCAATTTTTTTGATTTCATCGTGGGTCGAAATAAATCAAGCATCTCAGCCACCAGATTTTTTAAACGAAATGTTTCTTTTGATAAAAAAATAGCACCACTTTCTAATTTAGACAGCTCAATACAATTATTAAAAAAACCCATCAGATGCTGCCCTGCTTTTTTGATATCTTGCATACATTCACGATACTCTTCTTGTACCAGCGAAGACAAAGATTCTGAAAGACTGATGATGCCAGAAAGCGGCGTCTTGACATCATGACTCATATGGGCAATAAATTCAGTTTTGGCTCTGCTCGTGGCCTCTGCTTGTTCTTTAGCTTTAACCAGTACTGCTTGAGTTTTTTTGATTTCAGTAATGTCTATCGTATAACCAAGAATACCGATAAATTCAGATGAATCATCGTATAGCGGCTCTTTAAAAGAAAGTTGCGTCATTTTTTGTCCATTTGGTAAAACAACAGCTTCTTCTTTGGAAATCCCCTGCTTTTCTTTTATTATTTTTTTATCATTCTTAGCATATTCATTTGCATTTAATGCCGGAAAAATCTCAAAGTCAGTTTTTCCTAATATCGAGCTAGACACTAAATATTTATGCGCCAGCTCTTTTATAGCAGCTTGATTTAACCACAGGTAACGGCCATCGCTATTTTTCAAATAAATACTGTTGGGTAACGTATTTAATATTTTCTCAAAGATCTCCCCGCTAATTTTCATGCTATCTCTCCTCAAAATATCCGATGAAAATGTCATTCAATTTTTCCGCTTCACCTCGTATGCTGCACTCCATAAACCAGCATAAAAATTTAACCTAAGATAGAGAGTCTTCGCCATTAAAAAAGGTACTGTCTTTTTTACCTTCAGATTGAGACAAAATTAGGGGGTTTTTTAAGAGGGGGGTACTCTTCTGTCCCTTAAATTTAACAGGTATATTCCAAGATCAATTTCCGAATTAACACATAATGAATGGGCTTGCTAAACACCGCATTCATTCCCGCCGCTAAACAAGCCTCGGTCACTTCTTCTAATTCATAGGCAGTAACACCAATAATCGTCGCTTTTTTTTCACGCGTTTTTTCAAGCTCTCGAATCTGAGCGGTTGCTTGAATGCCGCTGATACCTGACAATCCAATATCCATAAAAATTAAATCGTAGGCTTGATTGCTCGCTTTAAGCAACGCTTCTTCACCGGTTTCTGCCACATCTACATTTCCGCCATTTAGCCCTGAAATCAATCTCATATGAATCATGCGAACAATTTCTGCATCTTCCACCAATAAAATAGATATATTTTTTTCAGCATTACTCATGCGGTAACTCGCTAAACAGATTGTTTAATAAGGCTTTGATATGTATTTGCGCTTTTTGCAGTGAGCTAGCACAATCTAAAATAGCAGCCACATAAAATTGTTGCTCTGTCGTTAACTGACTCTGGTTTAATATATCTGCCAAACCCACAATGCCCGCAATGGGCGTTTTGAGTTCATGGCTGACTCTTGAAAGCGGACTGGGGGTAAATTTTTTTTGGATACCCATAAAAAACTCTCTTGGTGAATGAGGAATCCTTTTCTAACTTAGGAGAGAGGAATCAGAGATAAAAAATTTCTTCCATCCATAGGCTTTTTTCTAGGATAGACTCGCCTTACTTCAATGTGAGACAAAATCAGGTTTTTTTAAGAAGATCTATTTTTCTGAAACCTTAAATTCAATAGGTATACTGCTCGCATCAAAATAGATATTTGTCGGATCAGAAGATGCGCTCCGTGTAGCCCCAGAGCGCAAGTATATGATATATTTGGATTTGGAATTTTTTTTAATCGCGAAAATCCATCGATTTAGCTGAGCAACGACTCAGCTAAATTGCCGCTAACCGTTAATTTTTCCTACTAATCTGACCCCATATCTCTTGATTCCATTAGAAATTTTCCTTTCATCTTACATGCGTGTCAATTTGTTATCTCCTAAAAAAGCTATGCGCTATAACACACAGCTAAACATAACAGCACAATCACTTTAAGTTACATGAAGAATACAAGAAATACAAGAAAAAAATACGATAAGCTTGAATTGAAAGCTTTTTGTTGTTCTATAAATACATAAACTGTACAATTTAAATAAACTTGATTGCAAAATGTTAGAATCTTCGCCTATG
>JAURND010000159.1 GCA_030830425.1 Gammaproteobacteria bacterium | reverse complement strand
TTGAAAGCTTTTCCTGCCGTAAACCGAATGCTTTTAGTAGCAGCGATTTGAATCTCTTTGCCAGTTGAAGGATTACGACCAATTCTGGCTTTTCTTTCGCTGCACTTTAAAGTACCAAAACCAATGAAGGTAACTTTTATGTCAGCAGCAATTGCTGCTTTGATTGCATCTAATGTGGCATCAACTACTGATGCTACTGTTGTTTTTGGGATGTCTGCTGTTGACCCTGTAACAAGGCTGATGATATCTACTTTGCTATAGACTTTTTTTTGTTTTTTGAGTTCGCTCATAATATCCTCTTTTTTGAATCTGTTAAAGTTAATTAACTAGAGTCTAGAGCTGTCTTGAGACAGCGTCAATGGTCAATTGGTAAATGCATTCATTGATATATTTATTTGACCTGAAAAGGCTGGCTTTAGGCCCCTTTTAAAGTAAAAAAAATAGGTTATACTAGTCTTACGTCAATATAATTTTTTAGCTTTTTGTTTTAAAAAACAGCGCTTTCAAGCAAGAGATCTGTCTTCATCTGGTTATTGTTATACCAACACTGAAAAGCTGGTGTCAAGTATTAATACATAGAATGAGCAATTCCCACTCAAACCCCAGTATTTGCTTCCTGGTTTTAACGCGCTGTTTGAACCAGTTCAGGCTCCACCTCTTTGCGATTCCTCATGCGGGTAACAGCAATACGAGTTGTTTCTACGAACAAATTTCACAAAGAAGCTTTCATTTTAAGCACTTTAAAAATAGCTTTTGCCGTGACGCACGATAACACAGCAATCCCCAATACTTTTTTGAGCCACTAAAATTAAGTAGCCTTGCGCGGAGTATTCGTAAAAATAACCCAATTGCTGGCAGCTGTACGGGGCAGGCGCTTCTTTCCCTTTGCTGCTACAACTCTCATTTTATCCTTGTTCAAAATAATGCTTTGAGTATAATCGAGCACTCTTCACTGATTAAGCTTAGGTTAAAAAAATGATCAGCAATTCTCACTTGGCTTTTAATTTTTGATTTTACTGGGAAATTTAAAGATATCCTCTGGCGTAAAAAACAGCTGGCTCGAGATAAACCCATATTTCTAAGTCACGGGCCACGTAAAAACAGCTCGTTCGATATATCTATGAATTCTTTCTATTTATTTTAAATAACTAGCATTTCCAAATACGAGCGATATCATAGCCTCTATGTCAAAAAAATTACTCTTACCAGAACAAGTGGCCACTCCTACTAAGTCACTGCGCGACTTAGTAAAAAAAATCCTTGAAAATTATTTTTCCCATTTGGGCAATCATTCCTGTCCAAAAAATATCTACCAAATGGTGACAGAAGAAGTTGAGAACCCAATGTTACAAGTTACATTAAATTATGCGAAGGGGAATCAATCACTTGCCGCTGAAATTTTAGGCATTAGTCGAAATACATTACGTAAAAAACTAAAATACTATAATATCGACCAGGAATTTTCGCCACTCTCTGGAGAGAATAAAACAAAAGGTTTTTGATAAAATCTGCTTATAGGAACGTGAAGTGTCGGGGAGAAAAAGGCCGGGGTCTATTTTACTCTTCGTCTACCTTGAGAGCATTTTCCCCTTCAAATAAGCCTATTATACCCGTTAAATTTAAGAGGACATCAAAACACTCCCCTTTAAAAAACCTTGGTCTTTCGTCATATTAAAGTGAGTGGAATATACCGCTCTTACTGGAAGGTACTGGTTTTTAAAACAATATGCTGAAAAAAATGCGATTGGGGTAAGAGCGGTATAACCTGTTGAATTTAAGGGGGCAGAAGAATACTTCCCCCTTAAAAAACCCCCTGGTTTTGTCTCACGTTGAAGTGAGACGAGTATAGACAAAATTTTAACATGATTCATAGGCATAAAATCATATGATTATTGATAAACAACCTCTACGACGTGCGCTTATTAGTGTTTCTGATAAGACAGGAATTACCGTTTTCGCTAAAGCCTTACAATCTCGAGGAATCACCCTCCTGTCTACAGGCGGGACTGCTGATTTGCTGCGTAAAGAGGGACTACTTGTTCAAGAAGTTTCAGAATATACCACTTTTCCAGAAATCATGGACGGGCGCATCAAGACATTACACCCCAAGATTCACGCAGGTCTCCTAGGTAGAACAGGTATCGATGATGAAGTCATGACTGCCCATGAAATCGAGCCCATTCATCTGCTTGTCGTCAACTTATATCCTTTTGCTAAAACAATTGAGCAGGTTGATTGCACTTTAAATCAAGCCATAGAACAAATCGACATCGGGGGACCCGCCATGTTGAGGGCCGCCGCTAAAAATTATGCCCACGTAACTGTTTTGACAGATCCGCAAGACTATACCCGATTACTAGATGAAATAGATCAACATGCGGGTAAAACCACTTTAAAGCTACGTTTCGATTTAGCCAAAAAAGTGTTCACACATACTGCGCTGTATGACGGCACTATATCTAACTATCTCAATAAAATGACTTTAGATAACACAAAACAAGACTTTCCGGAAAATCTGACTTTGCAATTTCACAAAAAACAAGATCTGCGTTATGGAGAAAACCCACATCAAAAAGCCGCTTTTTACACTGAGATCACCCCTAGCAAAAGTAGCATAGCAACTGCACATCAATATCAAGGCAAACCACTTTCTTTTAATAATATTGTTGACGCCGACGCGGCATTGGAATGTATTAAATTATTGGGACTGACACAGTCCTGCGTCATCGTTAAACATGCAAACCCATGTGGCGTTGCTTTAGCTGAAACTCAGTTAGATGCTTATAAGCGCGCTTTTGCAACCGATCCCACTTCTGCATTCGGTGGAATTATTGCATTTAATCAGCCTGTTTGTGCAATAACGGCTAAAGCCATTATTGAAAACCAATTTTTAGAAGTGTTGATTGCGCCTTCTTTCGACCAGGAAGCATTAAGTATTTTTTCTCAGAAACTCAATATACGTGTTTTAAGTTGTGGTCCATTAGAGGAGAATAAATCCAATTTGGACTATCATCGTATCAATGGTGGACTTTTGGTGCAGGAACAAGATTCGGTCGTTCTTTCACCCAAAGATCTGACTATTGTGAGCAAACGTGCGCCTACGGTACAGGAATTTAATGATCTAGTATTTGCTTGGGAAGTCGTCAAATGCGTAAAATCTAACGCCATTGTTTATGCAAAAGATCGGGCCACTGTTGGAATAGGGGCAGGCCAGATGAGTCGTGTTTTTAGCGCAATTATTGCTGCCATGAAGGCCAAGGATGCAGGGCTTTCACTAGAAAATTCAGTAATGGCTTCTGATGCTTTTTTCCCTTTTAGAGATAGCATTGAAAGTGCGATAAAAACAGGCATTACCGCTGTTATTCAGCCAGGCGGCTCGATGCGAGATGGTGAAGTAATAAAAGCTGCCGATGAAGGCAATATCGCCATGATCTTTACACACATGCGACACTTTAAGCACTAAAAAATACAACACGCTTCACCCAAAACGCGGAACTTGCTTCCTGATTTTAATGTATCGCTGCAAAAAAATCGCGGTTAAGGGGGAGAAACGCCATCCCTCCTTAAAAATCCCCCATACGGATTTCAGTAATGACAGGGTTTGCAATGAACAACTTTCACAAAAGACTCTTTATTTTAGCTTTTTTAAAGGGTAGCAGAAATTGTTAAAAAAAACATGAATACAACCATTGATGTCAAAAATTCACCCTTGCATTGGAATAATTTAACTAATCCTAAAACACCATTAGAAGAGATTTTTTTGTCTGAGCTAAAAGAGTTGGGCAGACATGGTCACCTCGAAACATCAGAACAGCATCAATTCTTTGAGGAGATACCAAATAAGCGTGAGCATACCTCAAAAACTTCAAGCACAGTTGACTCATCTTCTAATTTCCCGCTGCAAGCCCATCCAGTTTATTATCGTTCTAAAGCATTTGTCAGTCAAATTGCCATTAATCCTTTAGTGGCAGCAGCTTCTCCCCTATTGTTTCTGCTTGAACAAATCGGGCATTTAAAACAGATGCCTGATTTGAATCAACTCCATGATGCTTTGATGTATGAGCTTGGTGTATTTGAGCATCAAGCGCAATGCTATCAATACAGACCCTATGTTATTTTTGCAGCCAAATATATGATCTGCGCGTGGACAGATCATATTATTTTAACTGCTGCTTGGGACAAAACACTAGCTTGGGAAAAAATAAGACTATCAGACCCTCAAGCTGAAGAACGAGATCATTCTTTTTATTTATTGATTGACCGCTGTGCAAAAGAACCGGGCATCTATATTGATCTACTCGAATTCTTTTATCTCTGTCTCAGCTTGGGATTTCAAATCAACAGCTCATCTGATTCACAAGAAGCCAATATGTTTAGGCTCAGCAAAATTCGGGATTATTTATTTGAAGTCATCAGCAAACAACGAGGCAATATATCCAAGCAATTAGAGATAGATTTCGTTATAAAAAAAACCGTTTCTACTGCTTTTGTGCGTTCGCTCTTGAAACCTATTTTAATGCTGATCACGACTTCAGTCTTAATTGGCGGCTATTTTATATTCAATAAAAAACTAGAAATCCCCAGCGCCGAGAAAAACACAGCCATTTCTGTCCAGCCTGCAACGCTTTGATTTTACTTATCCTTTCGACAGTCAATATTCCAGTTTACGCTCATGATCCCAATATCGAAATTATTCCATGGATTAAAAAAGAACCAAACCCTTAAAGTGCCAGACACTTTAAAAGAAGCGTTTGCAATTTCTCACTTCAATGCACTGAAAGAAAATATAAAAGAAGGACTAAAGTTCTTACGAAAAAAACATTTCAATCGTGTCATTAATCGCCGATACCTCCCTTG
>JAURND010000158.1 GCA_030830425.1 Gammaproteobacteria bacterium | reverse complement strand
TTAGGCACGAGCGGTATAATCTGTTTGAATTTAAGGGGGCAGAAGAATACTTCCCCCTTAAAAAACCCCCTGGTTTTGTCTCAACCTGAAGGTAAAAAAGACAGACCTTCAGATTGAATGAATATAAATCCCATTGCTGTCATTTTAGAACCGTAATTGCACAAGTGTTCTTGGTTGGTATATGCTCGTCTTATTGCAAGGCTGTAAAAACCAGTATCTTGAAAGTGAGAATTTTTATGTATCTGCTTTTTTGATACGAGCAGTATAATCTGTCGGCATTCACCACGAGATTTTAAATGAAAATTTTACCTAAACATCAGTATTTGCGCTCCATATACTATGGATTTATGATTGCTGGGAGTATATTGATTTTTTGTTTTTCCTATGTCATTGCCTATAGTTTTAGGTCGCAAATTATTTGGTTTGTATTAGCAGTTTTGTTTATGTTGACGCCCTGGGCTAATCGAAAGATCAGTGTAGCAGGGGTCAAGATAAAGTCTTTTTCATGGATCACCCGTGTTGGGTTGACATTTCTCCTACAACTGGGATTGATGTTAGCGTTTTATACGATTTGTGATGTCACTGAATTTGGATTTCCAAACAATTATGTTCCTTATTATTTATTTCAAACTAGCGCCCTTATTTTGCTCGCTCATTGGGGTGTTTTCCCTTGGGGCGCTTACGCGTTATTAGCGGTTTCTTTAAGCTATGTTGTCTATATAAAACAACAATCGGGCAACATGAGCGCGCTCATACGACCAGCACTCAAAAATATACCCATGGACACGGTTAGTCTTGCCGCGGATGTTTGGACCAAGATGGGCATTCTATTTACGCTTGCTACGACACTGGCATTAATTGCGATGCAATTTGTATCATTGTTGGGCGTATTATTTCATTACCCCATTGCTTATGGCCTTAGGCTAGATATTCTCCTTTTGTTATTTGTCGTATTTAAAGTTATTCAGGACGGTATATTGAACCCGCCTTTAAATTGGTGTTTAAAGCGTCGATGGCCGCCATTTTTGATTATCCTCTCTTTTTTAATGCTGATGGCATTCGCCGTATGGTTATTAGGCATGTTTATTGGATTTTTCTCGCCAAAATATACGCCAGTATTGACCACTCATGCGCTTACTTTGCCCGGCAATTGGTCAATAGTTTGGGCCATATTTATGGCCATGTGGTGGTTAGGATGGGCGCCGTTATCGGCGGGTATGTTAGCGTATATTTGGCAGGGATATCGTCTGCGCACCATGGTATTTTTTATATTGTTATTACCAGTGATGATTACAATATTCACCATGTTACACCCAGAATGGGTGATGGCCATTGATTTAAAAAATCGTTTATGGAATTTTTTGCCGGCGATTGTTGCTTTGGGCATTATTGTCGGATTATTTTTTCGCACACAACCGATTAGCTATTTATTTAAAGCAATTTTACCCGCGCCAACTCAGACATATCAACGAAGCCCTAAAGCTTTCTTGAAAAATATCGCTCAACTCATGGTGTTTATGATGGGAATGTATTGGATAAACAGTGCCTATGCCATGGGTGTCATTTATTTTAGTATGCTGTTTCCGATGGAATTATCGCTCTTGCTGGCGGGGGTGGCTGTGTTTAGGTCGTTTTTAAAAAGAAATGTAACCATTTAGCATAATGAGCAAACGGGCATATTTTGCCAATTTTGGCAGAAAAAATTGGCTTAAAATGCTCACATATACTCGTTCTCCCTGAAAGTGAGACAAAATCAGGGGGTTTTTTAAGGGGGAAGTATTCTTCTGCCCCCTTAAATTCAAGAGATTATACCGTTTTTACCCCAATAGAATTTTTTCAGCATATTGTTTTAAACAACCAGTACCTTCAAGTAAGAGCGGTATATCAGTGAAATTCAAAGCGCTGTTTGTCAATGTAGGCGCAATCTTTTCTGAAGCCAGCCTAGCAGCAACCTTACATTTTCGAAAATACCCGTTCAGCGGCATCAAGGGTTTCAGTAATGTCTTTTTCATCATGTGCTTGAGACATAAAGCCAGCCTCATAAGCAGAAGGGGCAAAATAAATCCCTTCATGGCGCATGGCGTGAAAAAAATGTTTGAAACGTGTTCGATCAGCTTGCATCACTTGTGATAAGGCTGTCACCGGATTTTCTTCACTAAAAAAGAAGCCAAATAATCCAGCCAGATGATTGGTGCTAAAAGGGATGTGTGCTGCATTTGCACGAGCGAACATGCCTTGCATGAGCGTTTGTGTTTTTTGGGCTAGACGTTCATAAAAGCCGGCTTTTTCGATGTTTTGAAAAGTCGCTAGACCTGCGGCCATAGCAACCGGGTTTCCTGACAGCGTACCGGCTTGATAGACGGGACCTTCGGGCGCTATTTGGGCCATTATGTCTTGTCTTCCGCCATAAGCACCCACAGGCAGGCCTCCGCCAATAATTTTGGCTAAGGTGGTCAAATCGGGTTTAATATGGTAATACCCTTGCGCGCCATTTAAAGCAACACGAAATCCAGTCATGACTTCATCAAAAATCAACAGTGATTGATAGTGAGTGCAGATTTCTCTGAGTCCTTCTAAAAATCCAGAAACAGGGAGAATACAATTCATATTGCCAGCGATGGGTTCAACAATGATGCAGGCAATTTCTGATCCATGTTGTTCAAAAATCTTTTGTACAGAGTCTAAATCGTTGTAAATGGCATTGTAAGTATCTGCTGCAACAGCGGCGGTAACACCTAAAGAGCTAGGTACGCCAAAAGTCAAACCACCTGAACCTGCTTTAACCAATAAACTATCGGCATGACCGTGGTAACCACCCTCGAATTTTAGAATTTTATCTCGCCCTGTGAATCCCCTGGCTAAACGAATCGCACTCATCGTCGCTTCTGTGCCTGAGCTGACCAAGCGTATTTTTTCGATAGCGGGCATATGCTGACAAATTTTAGCAGCCAATTGGGTTTCTAGTTCATGGGGGGCGCCAAACGTTAAGCCTCGTTGCGCTGATTCCTGTACAGCTTGAACGACATCAGGATGCGCATGACCTAAAATAGCGGGTCCCCAAGACCCCACATAATCAATATAGTGTTTTTGGTCAGTATCAATTAAATAAGCCCCTTGTGCGCGCTGGAAAAAAATAGGATCGCCACCGACACTTTTAAAAGCGCGTACTGGAGAGTTAACACCACCAGGTATATATTTTTTGGCTTGTTCGAACAAGAGGCTACCCGTTTTTGGTATGGTTTTCATGAGCATTTTTCAACGTAGATTCAAATCTGGCAATATCATTTTTTAATTGCGCAATATCGGAAAAAAAATATTCTATTTCTTCTCGTGTCGGTAGTTGTCGAGATTCTTCTTGTAAATATTCCGTGATATTTTGAGAAATTTGATGCTTGGTTTTAGCTTTCCAAAGCTGGAATCTGCGAGCCAATACGCCTATTTGATGCGCGATCACATCCCCTGTGATTCTAGAGAGCGGTTCTTCCCAGTTAATCTCAAGTTGTTGCAAAATTTGCGTGATTTGATGCGCAAGATGTATATCACCTTTGATCGTGAGTGATTTAGCGGTTGCATTTTGATTTTTAGGCTTTGTTAAGCCCATGCGTAGTAAATTTAAAGAAGTGCCTTTGATTTCTGCATGAATGGTATCTATGGGTTTTTTGCGCATGCACGCTGAAGATTTTAACACAATGCCTGTTGTGTTGGGTAATAAATATACAGTGGTATGCCAGTCTGTGATCTCTAGTGTCATGACTTTACCCGATAATCGCGCCAGTTTTTTGAACGCTTCAGGATCTAATGCCAAATAGCCATTTAAGGCTTTTTCTAATAGTGGAATGAGTTTTTGCTGCATAAAATTTTTATCATATTTTTTTGTGAGAACTCTTTATACTCATCTCACTTCAATGTGAGCCCCCCCCCTAGTTTTGTCTCACTTTCAGGGAGAACAAGTATATACCGCTCTTACTTGAAAGGAC
>JAURND010000157.1 GCA_030830425.1 Gammaproteobacteria bacterium | reverse complement strand
TGAATCAATACTGATCTGGTCGGGGTAGAGGGATTCGAACCCCCGACATCCTGCTCCCAAAGCAGGCGCGCTACCAGACTGCGCTATACCCCGTAAATCTGTGACAACTAAAATTACTGTACAGCGAATATAGCACTCTACCTGTACTGATTCAATCGTTCTCTATCTCATATCTCCCCATAAACACTGTAATGCGGTAATTGCTGCCAAAGCCGCTGTTTCAGTACGTAAGATACGGGGACCTAAACGGATACTTTCAAAACCAAATTGCTGAGCCAATAAAACTTCTGGTGTTGAGAACCCCCCTTCCGAACCAATCAACAAACAGATAGGCGAATCAGGGGGGGGTATTTCTTTTAGCCGTTTTGCGCCGATAGGATGCAATAATAATTTAACGCCAGCAAAAGCTTGTTCAAGCCAGATAGACAAAGAAACGGGCGGATAAATATGCGGCACATCACTGCGCCCTGATTGCTCACAAGCACCGATGACCACTTTTTGCCAATGTTGTAACTTAGCTTGTAATCGTTCACCAGATAATTTTACGCCACAGCGTTCGGTAAATAATGGCGTGATCTCTTTTATGCCTAATTCTACTGATTTTTGCAAGGTAAAATCCATCTTTTCGCCGCGAGAAATCGCTTGCCCTAGGTGAATATGCAAAGCAGGTACTGGTAATGAGGATAATGCATGCTGAATCATTATCTGCACTTGTTTTTTATCGCCAATAATGTCAGCTTCATATTCATGCCCTTGACCATCAAACACGACAATAACGTCGCCGATTTTTAGACGCAATACATGCCGCACATGATGACTGGCCGCTGTGTCCAAAAAAATATTAGACTTCAAATGAAGCGCTTGATTAACATAAATACGAGTGTTGCGCATAAATTTAGCGAGATGATATTGGAACAGGCATGGCGTTATCGACGACCAAAAATAGCACTACCCACTCTGACTAGAGTACTGCCTGCAGCAATAGCTGCTATAAAATCGCCTGACATTCCCATCGACAAAGTGTCTAACATCAAGCCTTGAGCACATAACATTTGCTGTGCTTTTTGTACTTGCTGATAAGTTTCAAATTGCGTTTTAAAATCGAGCGCAGGCCGCGGGATAGCCATGAGTCCTCGCAACCGTATTTGTTTTAGTCTTGAAATCGCATGCGCCAATGCAGGCAGCGCAGTTAATTCAACACCCGATTTTGTATTTTCCTGATGAATGTTGATCTCAATACAGATATTTAAGGGTGCTAAATGTTGGGGTCGCTGCGCATTGAGTCGTTCTGCGATGTGAAGTCTATCTACACTGTGCACCCAATCAAAATGTTTGGCCATTTGCTGGGTTTTATTGGATTGTATTTTTCCAATAAAATGCCACTTTATTGGCTGAAAAGCGGATAGATCGCTGTTTTGTAAAGCCGCTATCTTTGCCAAGGCTTCTTGCAGATAATTTTCACCGAAACAGGTTTGCCCCACTTCGATGGCGGCACGTATTTTTTCTATGGATTGTTGTTTGGAAACAGCCAACAGTTGTACGCTACCTGGCGCACGATGATATTGCTTTTCAGCGCAATGAATTTGAGATTGGATATGCGCGAGCTGTTCAATAATGCTCATCGTTTATACTGAAAAAACCGCGGCTTTTTGCGCTTGCATCAATTGCTGTATCCCGCCTTCAGCTAGCATCAACAACTCATCCAATGCTGATTTTTTGAATGGCTGTTTTTCAGCAGTGCCTTGGATTTCCAAAAATTCACCTTGATCTGACATAACAATATTCATATCCATATCGGCGTCAGAATCTTCAGCATAAGCCAAATCTAACATAGGATGTTGTTGATAAACACCAACAGATACAGCTGCTACCCACTGTTTAAACGGATTTTCTGCCAACTTGTTTTTCTGACAAAGATGATGAAGCGCATCATAAAGCGCCACACAGCTACCGGTAATAGCCGCCGTGCGCGTACCGCCATCTGCTTGCAATACATCACAATCAATCACAATTGTATTTTCGCCAAGCGCTTTTAAATCTACTGCCATCCTCAAAGAACGACCTATTAAGCGTTGAATTTCTAGCGTACGTCCGCCTTGTTTACCTTTAACCGCTTCTCGCTCTACACGTTCATGGGTGGCTCGTGGTAGCATGCTATATTCAGCAGTGAGCCAACCTTGTTTCGTGTCTTTAAGAAAACGAGGAACGCCTTTTAACACGCTTGCGGTGCATAATACTTGGGTGTCACCAAAAGTGACTAGTACAGAACCTTCTGCATGTTTGGTAAAATGACGCGTTAAAGTGACTGATCGCATTTGGTTAAATTGACGTTGATCTGCTCTCATGTGGGCTCCTGATGTTAATTGGGGTCTGAATGCTAAACAAATTCAGTGGTTGTAAATCTACCCTGAAACGTAACAATACTATATCGCATACAATGACAAAAATCGCGGTTTATCCCGGCACATTTGACCCCATTACACATGGCCATATCAGCATGGTAGAACGTGCTGTCTCTTTATTTGACGAAATTATTGTCGCCATTGCGGCTAGCAATCATAAATCGACTTTATTTACCCTCGATGAACGTATTGCCATGGCCAAACAATTATTCAGCAAAACACCGCATGTGAAAGTACTATCGTTTTCAGGATTGTTAGTGCAATTCATGGAGAAAAAACACGCAAATATTGTATTGCGAGGGATACGCACCTCAGGAGACATGGAATATGAGTTTCAATTGGCTATTGCCAACCGTTATTTAAAACCAAATATTGAAACGGTGTTTTTAAAGCCGGATGAACGATTCGCGCATGTGTCTGCAAGCATTGTGCGAGAAATTGGTATGATGGGCGGAGACTTATCTGCTTTTGTGCCGCCTGATGTGATCACTGCTTTTCATAAAAAAAACCATGGCGCTTAAAATTACAGACGAATGCATCAATTGCGATGTATGCGAACCGGCTTGCCCCAATCAAGCCATTTATCAAGGTGAGCAGATCTATGAAATTGATCCCAACAAATGCACGGAATGTGTGGGGCATTTTGAAACACCGCAATGCCAACAAGTTTGTCCGGTAGATTGTATTCCACTAGACCCTAATCATGTCGAAACACACGATCAGTTGATGGAAAAATATCGTCAGTTAACAGACTCATAAAGGCTCTCAGAAGAATCCGCGAATGAGCCGTATCTATACTCACTCCACTTCAAGATGCTGATTTTTGCATCTTCGAAGTGAGACAAAATCAGGGGTTTTTTTAAGGGGAAGTGTTCTGCTGCCCCCTTAAATTGAACCGATTATACCGTTCTTACCCCAATAGCATTTTTTTCAGCATATTGTTTTAAAAACCAGTACCTTCAAGTAAGAGCGGTATAGACCCTGCAGCCGGCATTATTGTTGGTCGATGAAAAAGACTACTGGGATTGCCAGCGACCCGAATGTTATCAGTTGAGGATTTCTCATCAGCAAGCAAAGCCTCCTGTCTAGACAGGTATTTAGCATGATTAGCAAGGCCTCTTTCTTCACTTTTCGCATCTGCTGTTGTGCTTATTTCATCTTTTCGCTCGCTTTCAAGTGCTATTTGCATTTGACGTATCATGTCACCCAACGGTAGCTCTATCTTAAGTAGATAACATCCAAAAAAATAAGATTTCGTTGCTATGGCAAGAAAAGATATCAACATAATTTCATTTGCTGTTTGGTTTTGATAATAACTAAGAATTGCTTTAAAAATAGATGCGCGTTGCTCAGATGACCAGCAGAAAGCTTCAAGTTGCCCTTCAGTCAGCGTAGTTGGATTTTCTGATATCTTACCAAGCAACCCTTCATATGCTCTATTTCTATCATTAAAATAGGATAAATAATCTTTTCTAATAGCATGATTAACCCCAGAAAATCTTGCTTGATCGGCTTCTGACAGAAAACCAAGCATGCGTCTCAATATCTGAGCTGGTTGTTCTCCTAAAGACACGACTGAGCTTTGTCTTTGTTGCTTATCCCACTGTTCGTTTGTTTCTACTGCCAGTTTACTGTCCATAAATTTTCCCCCATGATTAAAAAATGTTTGCCTCTAACGAGGGGGCTATTCTTGCGCATATTTATACTCAGATAAAATAGATTGTTCTTATCTTATCAATAAGGAAACCTTATGATATAGTTCAAAAAAAAATAGCTGATGGAGAACAACCATGAACATTCGTAATTTGAAATACCTGATTGCTGTGGCGGATTATCACCACTTCGGAAAAGCCGCCGAGTTGTGTTTTGTAAGCCAACCCGCGTTGAGCATGCAAATAAAAAAACTGGAAAAATCATTGGGTGTGCTTTTGATTGAGCGCACCAACAAGCGTGTCTTTTTGACGGAGACAGGAAAGCTGATTGTTCAACAAGCCAGAGAGATTGTTTGTCGCACGGAAGCTTTGTGTGAAACGGCAAGCCAATTAAAAGATCCGTTTTGTGGTGAGTTGCGTTTAGGCATTATTCCAACGTTAGCGCCATCTCTTTTACCGCGCATTATTCCCGAGTTATCGGCCCTATTTCCTAAATTAACACTTTATTTGGCTGAGGATACTACGTTAAATCTATTGAAAAAACTCAACGAGGGGCATTTGGACTGCGCATTACTGGCTCTGCCTGTAGAGGGCGATTTTACAATGCATGCTTTGTTTGATGAGGAATTTTTGCTGGCAGTACCGATAGGGCATCCGTTAGCAAAACAAACGATGGTCAATTTTGCTGACTTGGCGGATAAAACGCTGTTGTTATTGGAAGATGGGCATTGTCTGCGAGATCAGGCATTGGCTGTTTGTCATAGCGTAAATGCAGTAGAATCAAAAAAATTCCGCGCAACTAGTCTTGAAACATTGCGGTATATGGTCGCTGCTGGTGTGGGTATTACACTAATGCCAAAACTATCTTGTCGATCAAATGATGGTGTCTGTTATTTGCCGTTTAAAACCCTACCTATCCCTACAAGAACGATTGGTCTGATTTGGAGAAGGTCAACAGCAAAAAAGATATTGTTGACGCATATGGTCGAGCATATCAAAAACTTAAGTGCCGTCAATTTTTCTCACGCCAATGCTTTGCTTTAAAGGCTTTTACAATTGGCTGCGAGCAATCATCAATGATTGATTTTCGAGAATAGTGGCGCAGCATACATGAGGTATGTGAACAACGGATCACAGAAAATCGATCATTGATGACAAACACAGTAGTATTATAAGCAGCCAACTAGCTTTTTAATTTTTCTTCTAGCTCTTCTAAGCGCATGCGTTTAGTTTCTGGCACAGCGAATTTAACGAAGATGATGGCGACAATACTAAGACCTGAAAAAATATAGAACAAGGTGGATCGACCATAGTTTTCCATAAAACTCAGCGAATAGCGCATCACTAGCCCGGCAAACGTCCAATTTACCATGGTGGTAATCGTCATACCCATTTCTCGGCCTTTAAGTGGAAATATTTCTGAGCAGACCAACCAAGCAACAGGCCCCCAAGAGAAAGCAAAACCGAAAATATAAACAATAATAGCGGTTAATAACATCGTTTTATCAGAAGCGTGAACAGCAGCCCCTGCCATTTGATCGATATGATGAAACGCAAAACCAGCTGCAAACATAGAAAGCCCCATCATAATGGCTCCTACGATAAGTAATTTTTTTCTTCCCCATTTATCCACCAAAAAAACAGCCGGTATGGTGAATAACATATTAACGGTAGGCACTGCCATCATTCCGATTAATCCCTTCATGTCTGCATAGCCAAAAATAGTGGGAGAGTAATAAATCATCACATTAATACCGACGAGCTGTTGAAATATTTGCAAAAAAACGCCAATCAATAACACTTTTATAAAAGTCCCTTTCATTAATAAGCGGATGGGAGAACTTTGTTCTTCATGGATGACACGCTTGATCTCATTAATTTCTAAGTTAATTTCTGCTGCAGAGGTTAATACTTTATTCAATGCAGATCTTGCTTGATCTTCGCGACCTTTTAACATTAACCAACGGGGGCTTTCTGGCAAGAAGAGACTACCCAAGAGCATGCAAAACGCAAAGACAGCAATAACTAAAAACATTAATGATAACGAGACATGCGGGTTAGTGAATGTTTTTACAATGTAGACATTACTCAGTGCAATTGCGAAAATACCAATGGTAATCATTAACTGGAATAGGGTTCCCATAGAACCACGAATGCTGGCGGGGGCTGTTTCAGAAAGATATAAAGGGGTGACAAAAGAAGCGACTCCTACCCCAAACCCCAGAAAAAATCGAGCCAACGTTAATAAAAACAGAGAAGGTAAAAAAGCAGAACCCACTGAAGCGATCGTAAAGGTCAATCCTGCTAAAATCAAACTGCGTTTTCTACCCAAAATTCTCGCAAATATACCGGACAGTAAAGCCCCTAAAATCCCGCCTGTTGCCAAAATGGCAGAGTAATGTTCTGCGCCGTCCGTGTTCAGCTGATAAACGGTTTTGATAGTTTCTAATGAATTGCCGATAAAGCCTTGATCAAGACCAAATAACAAACCGCCCAATGCACCCACTAGACACACAAAAAAGACCGCGGATTTATAGCCCATTGGCTGTATAGCAGGGGTATTAGCAGTATACTTAAAAGTGGTATTCATGGGTGTTCTCACAAGATGTTAAGAATGGTATGGTATATACTCGTCTCACTTCAACGTGAGACAAAACCAGGGGGTTTTTTTAAGGGGGAAATATTCTTCTGCCCCCTTAAATTCAAATAAATGATACT
>JAURND010000156.1 GCA_030830425.1 Gammaproteobacteria bacterium | reverse complement strand
CTGCAATTGCAGCCGGCGTAAATCCTAACTGAAGCTGTGTCTGTATTAATGTGCGCTCACTTAAAGTGATATGCGTGTATTTTTTTGTCATTCAACATTCTCTCATAAAAGAATGTTGCACTTGGAGTTAGAGCGCGCTGTCATAATCAAGCAAAAAATAACCTACTGCGAATAATGGTAGCCCTACAAATGCTATAACTAACGTATCATGCCCTAAAAAAAGTGGCAAAGACATCATTACAAAAGAAGCTACTAGTAGAAAAATACCATAAGCCTTTATTGGGGATGGCATAAATGAAATAAAACGATCCCAAAAAGAAGCTTTCGATGCCGGCAGCCCTTGGTTTGATGAAGGTGTTGGATGTAATTCTTCATCCTCTACCCACTCACCACATGTCTGATCCGTGTAATTTTCGGTGTAGCTTTCGTCAACCAATATGAATTTTGCATCCTGATTAGTTTGATCATTTTCTACTTCTATTACTTCAGCTACCATCATTTTTCTCCTATCATTGACTGATTAAAAATATCCCTATCACTCAATCCTATTAACGACTTACGTATGGGTTAAGCAGCTAGATTTTTGCATCAGTTTCCCGCTAGACGCGCTTGTTCTATGATTTTTTATACCATACGTAAATTTGTGTTCATCATACTACTCAAACCTTAAGGAATTATTAAGATGTGTTTTTAATTGTAACCATTCAGCACAATTAGGTAGAAGCAGTGGATCCCGGCTTTCGCCGGGACGCTTCGCGAAAACCCCCCTGGTTTTGTCTCACTTCAGAGATGCAAAAACCAGCATCTTGAAGTGGAATGAGTATATCTGTGAGTCATTGTATTATTTTTGATGCGTAGGCTCTGCATGTCTTATGCACACTATTGATCAACATACTTTAAGTCTAACGCTTTTACGGCTTTAACCTCGTCTAAACGTCTGACGGGCAGGGTGTAAGGTGCGCCGCGTAATTTTTCAGGTTCTGTTTGGGCTTCTGCCAATAACTGAATCATGATGTCGACGAATGCATCCATTTGGGCTTTGCTTTCGGTTTCTGTGGGTTCAATCAACATGCATTCTGGTATGAGTAATGGAAAATAAACGGTTGGGGCGTGTACGCCATAGTCTAACATGCGCTTGGCGTAGTCCATCGCGTTGACTTTCCATTCTTTAGCGGATTTTTGTAGCGTTAAAATAAATTCATGGCTAGCACGTCGGGTTGGAAATGCAGGGGTAAATCCTGCTTTTTCTAGGCGTTTCAACAAATAATTGGCATTAAGCGTTGCGAATGTAGATATTCGTTGTAACCCTAACCGCCCTAGCAGGCGGATATAAATCCAAGCGCGAATGAATACTCCGGCATTGCCCATAAAAGTGGATAATCGTCCAATCGTTTGCGGACATTCTTTTTCGGTGAGCCATACATATTCATTTTCTTTTTGCGCGACAATCGGTATCGGTAAAAAGGGGATGAGTCGTTCAGCTACGGTAACTGGACCTGCGCCTGGGCCGCCGCCGCCGTGAGGTGTAGAAAAAGTTTTGTGCAAATTCATATGCAGTACGTCAAATCCCATATCTCCTGGACGCACTTTTCCAACAATGGCATTTAAATTAGCGCCATCGTAATACAGCAAACCGCCAGCTTCATGTACCAATGCAGCAATTTCTTGAATGTGTCGTTCAAACACACCTAGTGTAGAGGGATTGGTTAACATAATGCCCGCTGTTTTTGGTCCCAACAGGTTTTTTAATGCAGCGATATCGATATCACCTTCTTTATTGGTGGGAATTTCTCTGACGGTATAGCCGCACATCACTGCAGATGCCGGATTTGTGCCATGCGCCGCATCAGGCACTAGCATTTCAGTGCGCTGCGTATCTTGTCTAGATTCATGATAGGCTTTGATAATAGCGACACCGGCGAATTCCCCTTGCGCGCCAGCCATGGGCGTGAGTGAAACACCCGCCATGCCAGTGATCATTTTTAGATAAGATTGCAGTTCAAATAAACACGTCATAAATCCTTGGCTAAACATGGGTAACGCTAACGGGTGGCGATTGGCAATATCAGGCAAAAAGGCAAGTCGATGCGCGCGAGGATTGTATTTCATCGTACATGATCCTAACGGGTAGAAATTCACATCAATCGAGAAATTCTTGCGTGATAGCTGTGTGTAGTGACGAACAACCTCTAGTTCAGAGACTTCTGGTAATCCGAGTGGTTTTTGTCGCAACCATTGCGCTGGTAAATCATCGATGGGCTGTGTGTACACAGGTGCCTGCGCTTTGGCTTGTCGACCAGAGATGGTGCGTTCAAATATCAGCATAAAATAAAGGGGGGATGAGTGGATGAAGACGACATTTTAGTGTCAATGAGATAGGATTTGCAATGTTGTGTGACATGAAACCTAGCATAGCGAATCTTTGCGACTGACAATACTCAAATCCTCGCTTCTAAAGATCGCAAAACGAATGCTCGATTTGTCAGCGCCCCAGTTGAAGTCTCTGTTGTTGGTCGTGAATAGCTGCTGCTTCTTCTTGATCTTGTGTTAGATGCATCAAATGCGGCGGGCGCAATGGATCTTCTTTTTCTTCTCTTTTATTCCAGCGAATACATTTTAAAAAGTTTTTCTCTTGTATCATGTGGTCTATTATCTCACGCGCAGAATTTGTCTCAGCAGAATAAATAAAAGCATACAAAATCGCCTTAAGCGAATCTGGCGTCTGCCCATTGAACAGTGATCGACGCAATTTCTGAATTCGATTGTTTTTATCAGGAGCATTATCAAATCGGGCTGCTCTTGCCTGATCATCCATTTGTGCATCTTCTGTTTCGTCCGTCACACTATCTTGATTGAACTGTAGGAAGGCAAAATAGGTTGCTATTGCCTGACACGCTTTATTATATTCACCATTACTCGCTCGCGCCTGCCCCCCAAAAATCGCTTTAGTTTCCTTTACCAGTTCAGGATTCATTTTTATGACCTCCAACTGCTGTTCACACCAAGCCAGTGTGTATAGCGGCGGTGGAGGAGCTGAAGGTAAAACAGATATGCTTTTTTCATCTGCCTGAACTTTATCGGCTGACACATACACATCCAATTGACTCTCTTGCGCGTGATCATTTGGCGGCATTAACGTGTTCAAAAATTGATAGGTCTGTTTAAGCCCAGCGACTTGAGTAGTTCTTTCTTGATGTGCACCATAAAGCCTTTCAGCACCTCTGTATATCTGTACAGCGATAACACTTGCAAGAACAGCGATCGCCACAATCAACAAAATTTGTGCGCCACTTAATACTGAAAAACCAGCAATGGGTAAATAGGCAGCCAAAAGTGGTTTAGCGATGCTTAATGGAAAAACACCTGCCTCAACAAGTATCGCCCCTGTAGAGGCTAGTGCAATCAGCGCTATTAAAATGAATTTTCCAATTGGCAGAGAAGTAGGTTTCTTTTTCCCAAACCAGTAGGCGGCGCCAATAGACACGAGTAAGCCACTAACAAACGGTAACACAATAGCCAATTCTAGTGTTAAGAGGGGCAGAAATTGCAATACCGCAATGGCTGTTAAACCACCTAACAGGATTGCCATTAAAAAAACGGTTACCCCAACCTCTTTTTTGTTACTAGAAACTATCGTCGAGAAGCTTGTGTTAGTGTAAAGCTGGCCATACCTGCTCTGGCATTCCAACTTTAAATTATTGATAGTTTGGGTAAATGTATGTTTTTCTGCTTGGGTGATACTTGGTTCTGCTTGGTCAGCCTGAGAACTAGGATTGCTGCTTAGTTGGCTTAATATGTTAGCTGCCCGCTGATATCTTGCAAAATTAGCGATCTCTTTACGTTTCGTCGCTATTTTTTTGTTTAGCTCATCAATTTCTGTTTGAACTGTCGGGTTGGGCACTTGTGCGTTGAGGGTTGCAATATCAGCTTCAAGCGCGGCAATCGCGCCTTGACAGGTCAAGGCAGCTAGCGACTGCTGAGGGTCATTACTGTTGTTTGCATTGCTAATACCCCATAAAGTCGCCTCTAGCGTACGCATCCCGTGAGCATTTTGATCATTTGAATCAAACCAACACTCTTGTAAGTGCTTTATTTTAGATAAAAAATCACTGAGTTGCGTTGTGTCGACATTTAAATCAATGAGAACCGAAAATAAGATAGAGAACAAATCATCTCCTGATAGGGAGTCTTTTGGCCTTGATTCTGCGGAGGATTCTTGAAATGCCACATCCGCATTGTGCATAAAATTTGCGATATCCTTGATTGACTTTAAATACTTATTCCCAATATCAACAACTTTTTGAAATTCAGAATCACCTAAGGCCTTTTT
>JAURND010000155.1 GCA_030830425.1 Gammaproteobacteria bacterium | reverse complement strand
GAGCAGTATCATCTATTTGAATTTAAGGGGGCAGCAGAACACTTCCCCCTTAAAAAACCCCCTGATTTTGTCTCACTTTGAAGTGAGGCGAGTATATATCGCTCGCGCCCAATCATATCTTTTTCAGATGTTGTGTTTTAAAAAACTGCAAATTCAAACACAAGCGGTATGAATTTCAAAAAACCTTATGAGTGATCTTCTAATTTTTTAGCGACAAGTATTTGTAGGTAATCATGAATATCTTTGGTTGAAATGTTATTCAGGACTTCATGATAGAAGGCATGCACCAGTAATTTTGTGGCCTCTTTTAAATCTAATCCTCGGGCACGTAAATAAAATAAAATATCGGCGTCTATTTGCCCGACAGTAGCACCATGCGTACATTGCACATCGTCTGCATAAATTTCCAGTTCTGGTTTGGTGTTCATTTCAGCGGTTTCAGACAATAATAAATTTTTATTGATCTGGGATGATTTTATTTTTTGTGCGTTGGGGTGAACCATGACTTTCCCATTAAAAACCCCTTTTGCATGATCTTTTAGTATCCCTTTATAGTTTTCTTGGCTATGAGTATGCATCGCATGGTGATCAATGCGCGTATGATGATCGACATGTTGGCGATCAGCAAGCACATATAAACCTTGTAATTGGCAGGATGCGCCTAGATCATTTAAATAAACATTCAAATCATCCCGTGCCATTTTGGCGCCCAGCGAAACTGTTTGAACATTCACCTGGCTGTCTTTGGCTTGCAGGATGTGGGTTTGGGCGATATGAATTGTATGCCGACTTTCTGCTTGTAATTTCCAATGATTCAAAGTTGCCTGATGGCCCACAAAAAAACTGCTCACCATGTTTTTAAATACAGGCTGTTCTGTCTGGGTATCATTTAATACGGCGTGTTCTTCAAATAGCGTCGCTTTCGCACCGTCCTCCAAAATCACTATGTTTCTAGGGTGCGTCATCGTGTTACCCGATTGCGCTGTAGATAAAAATAATAGATGAATCGGGGATTTAATTTCTACGTTTTTCAGAATGTGTAAAAAGAAACCATCGGTCAAGAATGCGGCATTTAGACTTGCCAAACCAGCAGATAGATGCAAACTTTGTTTAAAGTAGGATGCTAACGTGGTCATGTCCTTTAATAAAATATCTTTAATTGAAGTAAAAGTTATTTTGGCATCCAAAGCATTTATTTTGGATAGTTGCGCAGAAAATTGACCGTCGATAAAAACCATTTGGTGTTCATATTGGTCATGCGATGGATGAAGGATATGAGAAAAATTCTCGAAATGATTAAACGGTAATGGTTGAAAATTCAAATGAGATAAAAAAGTCAGATCTGTATACTTCCAGTTTTCTTGGTGACGATTCGGAAATCCAGTGGCTATAAATTGTTCAAGACTGGATTTTTGAATATCTAGCAACCATGGTAGATGCTGACCAATGAACTGTTGATTTTTTTGAATATTTTCTAGATATGTATTCATAATTTATGATGCGTTTTGGTAACTATTCACCACCATACAAAGACTGGCATAAACGGTCAGATTTTAGTCAAGTTTGGTGTAAAAAATGGCCAAAATTGGCAAAATATGCCCGTTTGCTAATATGCTGAATGGTTATGCGTTTTGTTGTGTTTCCTCAAGCCATGCATAGCCTTTTTCTTCTAAGGCTAAAGCCAATTTTTTGTCCCCAGAGGCAACAATTTTTCCATCCATGAGTACATGCACATAATCGGGCACAATGTAATTGAGTAAGCGTTGATAATGAGTGACAACCAGCATCGCTCGGTTTTGGTCTCTTAATAAGTTGACGCCATGTGCAACAATTTGCAGCGCATCAATATCCAGCCCTGAATCAGTTTCATCTAAAATCATCAGCTTTGGTTGTAATACCAACATTTGTAAAATTTCATTTCGTTTTTTTTCACCGCCTGAAAAACCTTCATTGACAGATCGCCGCAAGAAAGATTCATCCATCTCTAAGCTTTTGATATGTTGTTTGACAAGCGCCATAAAATCAAAGGCATCTAATTCAGATTCGCCTCGTTTTCTTCGAATACTGTTTAAAGCGGTTTTTAAAAAATAAGTATTATTGACGCCAGGAATTTCCATGGGATATTGGAATGCCAGAAATAAACCAGCGGCAGCTCTGTCTTCTGGTGTCAAAGCAAGTAGGTCATTTCCGAGGAAATCAACGCTTCCTTTGGAAACTTTATAATTTTCTTGGCCTGCTAATATATTCGCCAAGGTGCTTTTGCCAGATCCATTTGGTCCCATGATGGCATGTACTTCACCGGGATTTATGTGTAGGTTTAATCCTCGCAATATTTCCCGATCTGTGTTGATTGTGGCATGTAGATTTTTAATGGTTAGCATAATAGGTTCTAATTGTTGATGGATACTGCGGTCAAGCCGCGGGAATTCGTAGTGGGCAGAATTTTTTCATATAGGGAAAATCAGGGTCTATCGATCATTTAAGTTGTCACAGAAACCGTTGATTTTGCAAGTGCCGCAGCGAAGCATATATACTCGTCTCACTTCAATGTGAGACAAAACCAGGGGGTTTTTTAAGGGGGAAGTATTCTTCTGAACCCTTAAATTCAACAAGTTATTCCGT
>JAURND010000001.1 GCA_030830425.1 Gammaproteobacteria bacterium | reverse complement strand
TGACTAAAATCTGACCGTTTATGCCAGTCTTTGTATGGTAGTGAATAGTTACATTAACGCTTAAATATTAGGGATAAAAAAATGCTCGATCCAAAATTATTACGTGACAAACTGCTTGAAACAGCAGATTTGTTAGCCAAACGTGGTTATGTGTTGCCCGTTGAAATATTCCAAGCACTAGAAGATAAACGAAAGATATTACAAGCCGATACCCAAGCATTACAAAATCAGCGCAATATATTTGCAAAGCAAGTTGGGCAGACGAAAGCGAAAGGCGAACCCATTGACGAGTTGTTAAAAGCATCCGAACAAAATAATCAACAGTTGGCAGAAAAAGAAGCTGAACTGTCCGTACTGCAAAATACATTAAAGCAGCATTATTTAACCATTCCGAATATCACGCATGTCTCGACGCCTACGGGAAGAACAGAAGCTGATAATGTTGAAATACGCAGATGGGGAAGTCCGCGAGTACTCGATTTTAAACCTCAAGATCATACGGAATTAGGGCAAAATTTGGGTTTGATGGATTTTGAAGGCGCCGCAAAAATTTCAGGTTCTCGTTTTGTTGTGTTGCGGCATCATCTGGCCAAATTGCATCGTGCATTAACGCAATTCATGTTAGATGTCCATACAAAATCGCATGGTTATACGGAGCTATATGTCCCTTATTTAGTGAATGAAGAAAGTTTTTATGGCACAGGGCAGCTACCTAAATTTCGAGAAGATTTATTTTTCTTAGCAGGTGAATCCAAAATGGGTTTAATTCCAACTGCTGAGGTGCCTGTGACCAATTTAGTCAGAGATACTATTTTAGAAGCTTCGCAGTTGCCTTTGAAATTTGTGACGCATACCCCTTGTTTTCGAAGTGAAGCAGGTTCTTATGGAAAAGATACACGAGGGATGATCCGCAACCATCAATTTGAAAAAGTAGAGTTAGTGCAAATTGTTGCACCGGATACTTCATACGAAGCGTTAGCGTCTTTAACCGGACATGCGGAAAGCATTTTACAGCGTTTAGAATTACCCTATCGAGTGATTGCCTTGTGTACCGGTGATATTGGTTTTACATCGGCAAAAACCTATGATCTTGAAGTATGGCTGCCCAGTCAAAGTTGCTATCGAGAAATTTCTTCTTGTAGCAATTTTGAAGATTTTCAGGCGCGTCGTATGCAGGCGCGTTGGCGCCGTCCTGATACACAAAAGCCCGAATTAGTACATACCTTAAACGGTTCGGGTTTGGCTGTTGGTAGAACTTTGGTGGCAATATTAGAAAATTATCAGGATGCCAAAGGACGGATTCATATTCCTGAAGTGTTGCACGATTATATGGGTGGGTTAACGGTGATAGGTTAAAAAGGGCTGTTTTAACGTCTGGCTAAAATCGCTAAGCCTGTGATATTGTCAGCTTTTACCTAAGTTATTTTTCATGCGTAGGCCCGGTGAACATTCGCTTCTTCCCCTTCCCCTTTGTCGCAAGCGAAGACCTGTTCAAGCGACGCGTTAAAGCAAGGCAGTAATTTCGCGTTTTGAGCGGGAATTGCTATAAATCGTATCTTTTTTGCGAATTAAAAGCGATAGCGGATTCCCAGTCCGATTGCAGAAGAACCGCTATTTTCAGCGCCATATAAACCAAATGCACCTGAGCGATGATGTATTCTCGCAAGCAGCTCTATATGTGGGTGGCTGGGTAAGGCGAATGTAGCTTCAAACATTAAAAAATTGAGTAATCTTCTTGTGCCGCCATCTGTCGTCAGATCTGTTTCCACGGAAGAAATATGTGTATCGTAAGAAATACCTTCCCCAACTGCAAAACTATTCACGATGTATTTATCCCAGGGAAAATGCGCCCATCGAATTGAAAAATAAGGATTCCCTTCATAAATAGAACCTGAGACATCATCTCTATAAGTGAAATTAGCATTCAATTCAGTACTATTCACCCATAAAAAACGATGAAAAAAAGCAGTAGCAGGATTGTTTTGCGCTAAGCGATAAGATAATTCGCCAGAATAAAGGGTTTCGCCAATTAACCCGCCATAATTAGTTTCTAGCACTTCATGTAGCGTATGGTCAGTTGTACGCCCCCAGTAAAAAAGAAGAGCCCAGGGTTTTTCATTGGCATTGAGCCCATCCCAGTGTTCTTTTTGAGAAGCACCATTTAGTGACGTGTTTTGTTTGCAGTGCTGTTCGTCTGTTTGAAATGTTGATGTTGGCGCTGAGGTGAGATTGATTTTGTCAGTACTTGTTTGTGCGTTGGCGATAGAGAGGTAGATTAAGCCACAGAAAAAGCAAAAAGTAATAATGAAGTGTTTAAATTTGGATATCGATGTCATATTGAAAAAATACTGTTGAGTTAATAATAGTATACCTGTTGAATGTAAGGGGCAAAATGGGGCTCGATCCTCGCCGGAAGGCTTCTCGCCCACCTGGTTTTGTCTCACATTGAAGTGAGGCGAGTATATATTCGTTCTCATTGAAAGTGAGACAAAACCAGGGGGTTTTT
>JAURND010000154.1 GCA_030830425.1 Gammaproteobacteria bacterium | reverse complement strand
TCTGCAATTGCAGCCGGCGTAAATCCTAACTGAAGCTGTGTCTGTATTAATGTGCGCTCACTTAAAGTGATATGCGTGTATTTTTTTGTCATTCAACATTCTCTCATAAAAGAATGTTGCACTTGGAGTTAGAGCGCGCTCTCACTAAACAGTTTATACTCACTAAACAGTCATTTTCTCTGCCGATTTAATATTTAAAACCAATTGATCTTCTTTCGCCTCAATTGCTACAGAACCGCCCAACATCAATCGTCCAAACAATAATTCTTCGGCTAAAGGCTTTTTAATTTTCTCTTGAATCAATCGACCCATTGGTCTTGCGCCCATGTGTTGATCATAACCATGCGTGATTAAAAAGTGACGACTATCTGCATCCATTCGAAGGCGAACGTGTTTATGCTCTAACTGCACTTCAAGCTCCATCATAAACTTATCGACAATATGACCCAATACCTCTTCACTCAATGGTTTAAAGGAAATAATCGCATCTAACCGATTACGAAATTCAGGCGAGAAAGTGTGTTTTACCGCATCTAAATCATCAGTATGCAATTTATCTTCGGTAAAACCCATTCTCATATGATCAATTTCTTGCGCGCCTGCATTGCTGGTCATAATCAAAATCACATGTCGAAAATCAGCAATCTTGCCATTGTTATCTGTCAATTTTCCATAATCCATCACCTGCAACAACAGGTTATAAATATCATGATGCGCTTTTTCAATTTCATCTAACAATACCACACAATAAGGATGTTTAATCACAGCTTCCGTGAGTAATCCTGCTTGCTCATAGCCAACATAACCAGGAGGCGCACCAATTAAGCGAGAAATCATATGTCTTTCCGTATATTCAGACATATCAAAGCGGAGCAATTCAATACCCAACAGTTTAGCCAATTGTTTGGTTACCTCTGTTTTTCCAACACCTGTAGGCCCTGATAATAAAAAGCAACCCACTGGTTTTTCAGGTTCACGCAAACCAGAACGGGATAATTTAATCGCGGTTGCCAAAGCTTCAATAGCTTCATTTTGGCCAAATATCAGTGTCTTCAGATTTCGATCTAGATTTTTCAATATTTCTTTATCGGACATCGACACACTGGCAGAAGGTACCCGAGCCATTTTAGCCACAATCGCTTCTATTTCTTTTACCCCGATAATTTTTTTGTTTTTAGCGATGGATTGCAAACGTTGATAAGCCCCTGCTTCATCAATCACATCAATGGCTTTATCCGGTAAATAGCGATCATTAATATGCTGCTCGGATAAAACAGCAGCTGCTTTTAATCCGCGTATGGTATAACTCACATTATGATACTGCTCGAATTTCTCTTTGAGTCCTTTCAAAATTTCATAGGTTTCATCTACGGTAGGTTCAGGAACATCTATTTTCTGAAAACGTCTTGACAACGCATGATCTTTTTCAAAAATATTACGGTATTCTTGATAGGTAGTAGAACCCATGCAACGTAATTGTCCACTGGACAATAAAGGCTTCAATAAATTAGAAGCATCCATCGCCCCCCCAGAAGCAGCTCCCGCGCCGACTAATGTATGAATTTCGTCAATAAAAAGAATCGTATTGGGTATCTGTTTTAATGCCTTTAAAACACCTTTAAAGCGCTTTTCAAAATCGCCTCTGTATTTGGTTCCGGCCAACAGATAACCCAAATCCAAGCTGTAAACTACACTATTAGCCATAGGAAAAGGCACTTCACCTGCCACAATCAGTCTAGCCAACCCTTCAGCAATCGCCGTTTTACCCACGCCGGATTCTCCGACTAACAAAGGATTATTTTTATGACGACGGCATAATACTTGTATCGCACGCTGCATTTCATCTTTCCGACCAATTAATGGATCTATTTTGCCCATTCTGGCTTGTTCGTTCAAATTGACCGCATAACGCTCTAATGTGCCTTCCGCCTCTAGTGGTAGCATTTCTGCATCAGTATCTGATGAATTCATATGTTCTATAGCTCCTGTTTCATTTTCTCCATAAGCCGCTGGCTTAGAAATTCCTTTGGACATATAAGCAATCACATCGGATCGCTTCACATTCGCATCACTGAGAAATTGTGCCGATCGACTTTCTTCTTCACTCATGATCGCTGCTAGTATATTCACACCAGTGACTTCAAGCTTTCCCAAAGATTGCGCTTGAAAAACAGCGCGTTGCAAAACCCGCTGAAATGCAGCATTGGGTTGAGGCTGCACTTTTTCACCCATACCAAGAAACACACCTTGTGATACTTCATCAATAAAACGATTTAATTTATCGCTTAACGCTTCTAAATTGACCTCACAAGCCATTAAAACTTCTGCAACTTCGTGATTTCGTATCAACGCAAGCAGCAAATGCTCTACCGTCATGATTTCATGATGTTTTCTTTTTGCTTCATCTAATACAAAATTAAGCAGCATTTTTAATGCTTTGCTAAACATGGCAGCACCTCCTTATGTTAAACATACTACAGCAATTCACGCCGATCTTTAAAGCGTCTATACTCGTTCTCCCTGAAAGTGAGACAAAACCAGGGGGTTTTTTAAGGGGGAAGTGTTCTGCTGACCCCTTAAATTCAACAAGTTATACCGCTCTTACCCCAATAGAATTCTTTTCAGCATATTGTTTTAAAAACCAGTAACTTCAAGTAAGAGCGGTATAAAACAAAATGTCTCTTGTGAAAGTTATTCACTGATGTTACGCAGTCCGTATAAAAAATTGTTATTCTATCGAGATGAAAAAACCAGAACTTGAATTGTATACAGATTATTTGCTCAGCACATTTGGAGCAGCGACGG
>JAURND010000153.1 GCA_030830425.1 Gammaproteobacteria bacterium | reverse complement strand
GGATTTTTAAGATGGATTTCTTTGGAAATCGTTAACCAACGATGTGTACGTTCTACTGCAGCGGCTACCACTTCACGAGAAGCATCTGGTGTGCATTCATCAAATGCCATGATGATATCGGCACCAATAATTTTCTGGGTTTCTATGGAGGATTGGGGGGTTAGATGCACCATTTTTCTAGTAATCGGATGTTTAAAATGAGCACCATCATGATCAATCTTACAAATATTGCTTTGCTGAGATAAGCTCCATACCTGAAAACCACCACTGTCTGTCAGCATAGGGCCGTTCCATCCCATAAATGCATGCATACCGCCAGCATGTTGAATGATATCCATACCTGGCGAACAGAGCATATGATAAGTATTACCGCCTAAAATAATTTGTGATTTGGCTAGACGCAAATCATGAGGTGTCATGTGATTGACAAAAGCACGCGTGCCAACCGTCATGAATGCAGGTGTGATGACCTTGCCATGCGCCGTATTCATTTCCATGATACGCGCATTTAAGCGAGGATGTTTTTTAAGGAGTTTCGTTTGAAATGAAGCGGGCATTGGTTAGGAACTTGCTGGGATTGGTTTCTTGAATTCATTGTCAGAAAAAGCATATGTGGTATCCAAATTAAAAATACCAAATTGTGTCTGCCTGTCGTATATATCCAATTGCTCGGCTTTTTTTAATTTTTTGCTGAGATAAACTGAAAGCGGTATCCCTAAAAATTCAGTCGCGACCTTAATGAACCACATCGTGAAAACAAGCATAATAAGTTCTTTTGAATTCATCATACCAGAAAAAGCTAGCATGCCGAACATGGCACTGTCTACGCCAGATGAAATAGACGTCGCGGTGAGAAAACGAAGCCCCATATACTTACCGCGCAGTTTAATTTTGAGTTTTGCCATGATGTATGAGTTTAATGGCTCAGAAACCAAATACGTCAATGTAGATGCCATGATGATGCGAGTATTGAATGACATGAGCGCATCAAATGCAACGTTATGCGCGACTGAATAAACGGGGCTTGGAAATAAAGTGATTAAATAACCATAACCAATATAAAAGAAATTGAAAAAAAATCCACACCAAATCGCCAAACGTGCACGTTTGTAGCCATACACTTCTGTCATTAAATCCGACAGCAAAAAAGTCAGCGGAAAAACTAAAGCACCGGCATCGGTATCTACAAAAAACAATCGAATCATTCTGGCGTCAAACCAATTCACCAATACAATGGCCATGGCGTAACAGAGGATAAAAAACCACAAAAAACGAGGCTGAAGACGTAAGGTTTTATGAGTGGCTTCGATGGGCATGGCGGGGTTACAGTACAGTGGAGAACGGTTGTACTATGGCTAGTATAACAACCGTGATCAGAACTACGACAGGTACTTCATTAAACCAACGGTAAAAAAAGTGGGTATGGGTATTTGTTTGCTTTAAAAATTGATGACGATAATAATCGCAGCCAAAGTGGTAAATCCATAAGACTAAAACCAATGCTAGTTTAAGTAGCATCCACATCGAATGCAAATACAGTTGACTGTTAAATAAAAACAGCCAAATACCTAGAATTGTGGCTAAAATTCCACTAGGGGTCATAATGCCATAATAGAGTTTTCTTTCCATAATCTTAAAACGTTCATGGCTGATCGCATCTTGGCTCATCGCATGATAAACAAATAATCGAGGCAGATAAAATAATCCTGCAAACCAAGTGATCACAAAGATAATATGAAAGGCTTTAATCCAAAGCATCAGAATTCTCGGAACCCTTTAAAGAGGCTAAAAAAAGGGTTTCTTGTGAAAGTTTCTCGTTGAAAATAGTCCCATTACTAAAAATAGCGATGGGGGATTATTAAGGGCGGATGGCTTTTTTTGACCCCTCACCTACCCTACGGTCACCCCGTACCGAGTACAGGTCAGTCTCTTTTCCCACAAGAGGAGAAAGAGAGAAAAATGCTATATTTTGGCGAAAATTGCTGATACATAATCAGAATGAGCGGCTAGGCATTGACTTTACGCATAATATACCATTGCTGTAGCGCGCTTAAACAATTATTGACTAGCCAATACAGCACCAACCCTGATGGAAAAGCCGAGAAAAATACGGTAAAAATAACAGGCAAAAACATCATCATTTTGGCCTGAACTGGATCTGTTGCAGCAGGGCTTAGTCGTTGTTGCAAAAACATACTGATACCCATCAATATGGGTAATACAAAATAGGGATCGCGAATAGATAAATCTTTTATCCAAAAAACAAAAGGCGCTTGACGTAGCTCTACACTTTCAATCAATACATAATACAGTGCAATAAAAAATGGGATTTGCACTAACATTGGCAAGCAACCGCTTAATGGATTCACTTTTTCTTTTTTATACAACGCCATCATAGCTTGGCTGACTTTCTGTTTATCTTCTCTAAAACGTTCTTTGATTGCGCCCATCTGTGGCATTAATTTTCGCATTTTTGCCATTGAGTAATAACTCGTTGCAGAAAGCTTATAAAATAATAGCTTAATCAGAACAGTAACCAGCACAACTGACCAACCCCAATTGCCAAGCACATGATGAATATAGGTCATCACACTGAAAATGACGACAGAAATAGGCCAAAGCCAACCATAATCAACGGTCAATTCTAAATGGGGGGCCACTTTAGCCAGTTCATTAGCCACTTCAGGGCCAGCATAAATTTTAGCGGAAACAGCACTATTTTGACCCGGCGCAACATCAACAATTGGACCTACATAGCCTAAGGTATAATTATTATTGTTTGCATCAAAACGTGTGTAATAACGATTTTGAGCCCCTGGATCAGGGATCCACGCACCTAAAAAATAACGCTGCTGCATGGCCAACCATCCACCTTGAATGGTTCTGTCTAAATTCTTTTTTTGGAATTCTGAAAAATTAATTTTCTCATAATGGGTTTCTGGGCTAGAAATCGCCGCACCTGTGTAGGTATGTAGCCCAAAAAAACTATTAGTAACAGGGACGGGTTGATTCTGAAGTTGCGCGTAAAATTGGCCAGACCAAGCTTGAGTGGCCTGATTGTCGATTTGATATTTGACAAGCACATCATATCGACCTCGTTGAAAAGTAAATATTTTAGTAATCTTTAGGCCATCTTGATTCTGCCAAGAGAGTTTAACATCCATTTTTTGTTGATCTGGGGTTAAAACATAATCTGTTTTCTCAGCGGTATATAATGCTTGTCCTTGTTCATTATCAGGTCCTGCTTTACTAATTAAACCGCTTTGCGCCACATATAAATTTCCTGGTTCATCCGTAAACAAGACGGTCGATTTTTTAGAATTGTCTAACGATTGCG
>JAURND010000152.1 GCA_030830425.1 Gammaproteobacteria bacterium | reverse complement strand
TTAAAGTGATATGCGTGTATTTTTTTGTCATTCAACATTCTCTCATAAAAGAATGTTGCACTTGGCGTTAGAGCGCGCTAGGTGCTAATAATCTAATGGCTGCCGATGAGCCAGGAGAGACAGAAGGTCAAAGTCGAAGAGCCCCCTGGTAACCATGCCGCGCATATTTTTGCGCAAAGCTTTATGGTGCCGTAATGTTTGTGATAAATGTCGCGTCACCGGTTTTCTCGTATTGCACTTCAAACTCATGCATCCAAGGGAAATGGCTCTTTAGAAAAGCAATTTTTTTTTAACCATTCAGCATAATTAGGTAGAAGCAGTGGATCCCGGCCTTCGCCGTGACGCTTCGCGTTTTGCCAATTTTGGCGAAAAAATTCCCTTAAAATGCTCACATATGCTGCGCTTTTTAGGCCATTGTTTACGCCAGACTTGATTAAAATCTGACCGTTTATGCCAGTCTTTGTATGGTGGTGAATGGTTACCTTTTTTTTAAAAATATACCTAACTTCTCAGGTAAGTTTTTTGAAATGCACAGATGATTTTATACCGCTCTTACTTGAAGGTACTGGTTTTTAAAACAATATGCTGAAAAAAATTAAATCTGTCGTTGAGGAGAGGTTTTTTGGGGTACTATGAAAAAAATATATGGCTAAGTGAGAAAAAACAGTTTTTTGAAAATTTGTGATCTGCGCAAAAAATGACAAAACCGACTGAAGCCAATACAGGAAAGGGGAGACACCATTTCATCCACAGGGTTATGCACAGAATTTGTGGATAAGTTAATTTTTGGGTTTGGCTTCGTTAAAGTGCGATTTTAATCGATTTTAACCACCGCCCATTCAACACTGAAGTGCAATCCCCTGGTTTTGTCTCACTTTTACCGCTCATCTATCCTATATACTCATTCAACCTGAAGGTACTGTCTTTTTCACTTTCAGGTTGAGACAAAATCAGGGGGTTTTTTAAGGGGGAAGTGTTCTGCTGCCCCCTTAAATTCAACCGATTATACCGCTCTTACCCTAATAGAATTTTTTTCAGCATATTGTTTTAAAAACCAGTACCTTCAAGTAAGAGCGGTATAGGCACCTTCTTCCACAAAAAGAGGAGGAGAAGATAAGCGATACGTTAAAATAAGGAAGAAAATTTCGCGTTTTGAGCGAGAATTGCTGTGCCTAATGAGAATCTACTATGAATTATGCCATTATTAAAAAATTACCACCGGCTGATGAAATAATTCAGCAAATCCCCTTATCTTTAGCCGGCTATGAAAAAATTCTTCAAGATCAACAAGCGGTGAAAAATATTTTAGAAGGACTCGACGATCGTTTATTGATCGTGGTAGGGCCCTGTTCAGCTTGGCCTAAAGAAGCGGTTTTAACCTATGCAAAAAAATTACTCAAACTCAATGAGCAACTCAAACATGCTTTAAAAATAGTGATGCGTGTATACATTCAAAAACCGCGAACTATGAAAGGTTGGACAGGGCCCATTAATCAACCGGATCCATTGGCCTATCCTGATATTGAAGCAGGCGTTAGATATACGCGAGCTATGATGATTCAAGTGATCGAAATGGGATTGCCGATTGCAGATGAAGCGTTATTTACCCACAATGCCAAAGGATTTTTAGAGCTCTTGTCTTGGGTGGCAATTGGCGCCAGAAGTGCTGAAGACCAAGAGCATCGCATTTTTGCTTCTGCCATCGATTGCGCCGTAGGCATGAAAAATCCAACACATGGTTCTTTAACGATCGGCGTCAATGGTGTGCTCGCTGCACAAAATCCGCATGTGGCTGTATTTGATGGCTATGAAGTACAAACTAAGGGAAATTCTCATGCGCATTTAGTGTTACGGGGTAACAACGAAGGATCTAACTATGCCATTGAAGATTTACAAGCAGTAAAGTGTCATATGGATGCCTTGCAAATTAAAAACCCGGCAGTAATAATTGATGCCAGCCATGACAACTGTTTGATCGATGGTAAAAAAGATCATCGCTTACAACCTAATATTGTGATGAATATTCTAGACAGTCTTGCGCCTCATCCAGCATTAAAAAAACTTGTTAAAGGTTTCATGATAGAAAGTTTTATCAAATCGGGTCATCAAAAAGTAGATCCTAACCACCCATTAGCATTGGATATGGGCGGTCTTTCTATTACAGATCCCTGTTTGAGCTGGACAGAAACAGAAGCATTTTTATTGCAATTGGCGGATCGAGTTAGTCTTCATCATGAAACCTAATCTTCGCGTCCATATACCCATACGGCCTGCTACGAATTATCCAATCTATATCGATGATGGGCTGCTCAAAAAAATTCCGCAATGGTTATCTGATCATTACGCATTTGAAAATATTGTCGTGATCACTGATCATCGCGTTAAAAAATATTATGGCTTATCGTTGGTCGATCAATTAAAACAAAAAGGATATCGAGTGATTTTGCTTGCTTTTCCCGCAGGGGAGCATTCAAAAAACAATAAGACCAAGCAGCAGCTTGAGCAAAAAATGCTGCAACAACACTGCAATCGACAAACTTTATGTCTTGCATTAGGGGGTGGTGTTGTTGGTGATCTGACAGGTTTTATCGCCGCAACTTTTATGCGCGGTATTGCCTATATTCAAATCCCCACGACTTTATTGGCGATGATTGATAGCAGTGTTGGTGGTAAAACTGCCATCGATACCCCTGAAGGCAAAAATCTGATCGGTGCTTATTGGCAACCTAAAGCCGTGATCGCCGATGTGGCTTGTTTAAAAACATTGCCCACTGGGTTAATCATTAATGGATTGATTGAAGCGATCAAAATGTTTATCACCAGTGATTTAGCGAGTTTTAAATATGTGCAAAAAAATATAGCGGCGATATTAAACAAAGACGAAAAAATGCTAAAAAATATCATTCAACGCGCCGTAAACATTAAAGCTGATATCGTCAATCAAGATGAGCATGAAAAAAATTTACGGATGATTTTAAATTTTGGCCATACAATTGGACATGCGTTAGAAAAAATAACGCACTATCAATTGTTACATGGATACGCAGTGGCTTATGGTATGTTAGTAGAAGCCAAAATTTCAGAACAATTAGGCTTATTGAATCCTAAAAAATACCTCATCATTCAATCTTGTTTAGAAAAACTGGGGATTTTTGCTAAAGATTTAAAAAAATATGACATTGATCTCATGATTGCAGCAACTCGGCATGATAAAAAAACCAAGGCAGGTAACCCCCATTATGTGCTTTTGCAAGATTTAGGTGAAGTGCATCATCCTCAAGATAGGTTTGCACATATGGTTGATGACAAAATCGTCAAAACGGCTTTTTTAACAATCACATTTGCGCCCACCAGCATGTAAGCTATACTCATTCAACCTGAAGTTACTGTCTTTTTTACCTTCAGGTTAAGACAATCCCCCCTGGTTTTGCCTCACATTGAAGTGAGACGAGTATATACTCATTCAACTTGAAGGTACTGGTTTTATCGTCTGAAAATTATCATTAATCCGGTCTCGAAGTGACTGACCTATTTTTAATATTGTTGTCTCAAAAAATTCAGATATAGAAT
>JAURND010000151.1 GCA_030830425.1 Gammaproteobacteria bacterium | reverse complement strand
TTTCGCGAAGCGTCCCGACGAAGGTCGGGATACATGCTGCCCCCTTAAATTCAACAGGTTATACCGCTCTTACCCCAATCGCATTTTTTTCAGCATATTGTCTTAAAAATGAGTACCTTCAAGTAAGAGCGGTATATTTACGACGAACAACTTTCACAAGAAACCAGTTTTGTTAGACGGCTCAAAGTGTAACGAGAATTGCTAAGCGCTCAAAATTCTGCTTGACTCTATCTCAAATCACTGTAGATTGGAATTTGAGTTTTCAATACTCTTTGCACCCGATCATCGAACTGATCACGATGAACAAGTACTCCTCCATGAATATTCTGTCACCCAGAAGTCATTCACATAAGGTTTCAGCCAAGAGTAACCAATGAAATATTTGGAAACATCTGCTGGCTGCTTACCCACGCAATAAGCACGGCTATTTCTATATTCTGTTGCCACTGACATAAAACCCAGTGACACCATAACCTCGCGTGCAACACTATCACAGGAAAAAAATGATGAATGACTTTTTATCACTGGGTTTACCCCCGCAACTCATAGCTTCACTGGGCCACATGAAGTTTACACAACCCACGCCCATTCAAGCACAAGCCATACCGATTGCGCTAGCGGGTAAAGATATTTTGGGCTCAGCGCAAACTGGCACAGGAAAAACAGGCGCTTTTGGTATTCCACTGGTGGCTCGCTTAATGAATAATGAGCGCGGATCTGCGTTAATTTTAACCCCAACACGAGAGCTGGCCACGCAAGTCATGCAAATGCTCAAACAAATGTTGGGTCGCGTAAGTCCGATTAAAACTGCACTGATTATTGGTGGAGAACCCATACTCAAACAATTTCAACAACTTAAAGCAAGACCCCGTTTAATCGTAGGCACCCCGGGACGTATTAACGACCATTTAGTGCGTGGTTCTTTAAATTTGCGTGATGCAGACTTTTTGGTTTTAGATGAAACCGATCGCATGCTAGATATGGGCTTTGGGATTCAGTTGGAAAAAATATTTCAACACATGCCCCAGCAACGTCAAACCTTGATGTTTTCAGCCACTTTACCCAGCAACATTGTGACATTATCAGGGCGCTACCTAAAAGACCCAATGCGAATATCCGTCGGCTCTACTGTGCAACCTATACTTAAAATCAAACAAGAGATCATTCGCACCTCAGAAGCTGCAAAATATGATGAGCTCCTCCTTCAGCTACAAAAACGCACTGGTTCTATCTTGGTATTTGTCAAAACAAAACATGGCGCTGAAAAATTATCCATTCGATTACGCCATGAGAAGCATAGCGTAGATACACTACATGGAGATTTACGCCAGAACAAACGAGATCGTGTTATCAAAGCATTCAGAGATCAAAGGCATCGCATTTTAGTGGCTACCGATGTCGCCGCTCGCGGGTTAGATATTCCACATATTGAACATGTGGTCAATTATGATTTACCGCAATGCCCTGAGGATTATATCCATCGTATTGGCCGTACGGGACGCGCAGGCGCTGAAGGAAACGCAGTCAATTTGATCACATCTCAAGATGGCATCAAATGGAGAGCGATTCACCGACTGATCAATCCAGGCGAAAAAAATCCACAAGACGCCTTAGATTTTCCATCATCGGGAAAACGAAATTCCGGAGGTTTTCGCGGCAGACCAGGTGCAGCTCCTCGCTCAAATGCCTCAAAAGATAAAAAACCCTTTGCCAAGAAGTTTTTTGGTGGTGCCCAAAATACGACCAACAAAAAAACAACCTATCAAGGCAAACGTAGAACTGACTAGACATTCCGCTTTGAATTCCCGCGGTTTAACCGCGGGACTCATTGCGCATTCATTAGCAGAGACATGAGGTCATTCATGCACTCACCCAATATTCATCCCCAAGAAATAGAAACTTTTGAAGCGCTAGCATCTGACTGGTGGATAAAAGACGGCAGCTTCAAAAGCTTACATGACATCAACCCGCTTCGTTTGAGTTTTATCACACAACAAGTCGATTTATCTGGAAAATCAGTGCTAGATATCGGTTGTGGTGGCGGCATTTTGTCAGAAAGTTTAGCCCATCACGATGCAAAAGTGACTGGTATTGATGTCTGTGCATCTGCCATTCAAATCGCAAAAGCGCATGCGGACACGCATCATCAGAATATCACTTATATCGAAATCACAGCTGAACATATGGCTGAAAATCAACCAGCCCAGTTTGATATCATTACCTGTATGGAATTGTTGGAACATGTCCCTGACCCTACTTCCATCATCCAGGCATGTTCAACGCTGTTAAAACCCGGCGGCCAAATTTTTTTATCTACCCTTGATCGAAATTTAAAATCTTATCTATTTGCGATTTTAGGTGCGGAATACCTGCTCAAATTATTACCCGCTGGCCTACATCACTATGATCAATTTATTCGTCCTGCTGAACTGGCCGCATGGATGCGTGCCGCCGATTTAGATATTTTAAAAACAGCGGGCATCCAATATCATCCATTTAGCAAACAATATCGGCTCACCTCGAATGTTGATGTCAACTACCTGGTTTATGGCCAAAAGCGGGGTACTGACCTATCACCGACAACGAGCCATGAAAATCCATAAAGTCTTAACCACATTTTCTCTTCTCTTTCTACTACTATCGCTTTCTGCGTGTGGCCCTATATACAACACTAACTATGCATTTGAGCAGCCAAAATCTGCCAATGGCAAGCAATGCACCAATACCTGTCTGCAGAATCGTAGCACCTGTAACATGCAATGCAACGCGCAAAACGAACAATGCAGAATGAATGCGCGCAAAGTTGCGCTCCCTGCATATGTGCGATATTTAGTGAATCAGCGCAAAGAAGAGCAGGCTGGACGTCATGACAGAGATAGGACAATCGATGATTTTGCGAACTATAGCAACTGTTCTTCTAACTGTGATTGTGAAAGCACTTATCGGCAATGCTTTGCAGGCTGTGGCGGCATTGTCATCGAAAATCGCCAATGCGTTGTTTTTTGTAACAAAATCCCACCAAACCAGTTAGTGCAATCCCAAAAAATCTATCAATAACCCTTCAAAATCCCCTTCGCCCTCTATACTCATTCAACTTGAAGGTACTGGTTTTATCGTCTGAAAATTATCATTAATCCGGTCTCGAAGTGACTGACCTATTTTTAATATTGTTGTCTCAAAAAATTCAGATATAGAATCTCGAAAATGCTTCGCCGAGGTAAA
>JAURND010000150.1 GCA_030830425.1 Gammaproteobacteria bacterium | reverse complement strand
TTATTTCTCTTTCCTTGCGCGATACTAAGCACCTTAAGTAACTTGCCACCTTAGGATAGATTTCCGTCTTCACGGGAACGACACATCTACTTGTCAATCTAGCACCAATTTTACGTTTATCCGCTATCCGCTTAAATTTCAAAAGAGCCAAATTCAAACGGCTTTTGCCAGCGATGCGTGTTATTTTTACGAATAGATTTGACGATAAACGCTTTTTTACGCTCTCTAGAGAGCGATAGGCATTGCTGTTCTCGTGTTTGATTTTAAAATACAAGGTTTTTGAAAATTGACTCAAAAAGAAAAAGGGGCATGTAGCCCCTTTTTCTAAGTACGTTTACTGAAAGAATTACTCACCTGTTTCTGGTGGTAATGAAGAATGGTGTGAGATAATTAACCATTTCCCATCTAAGTATTCGTATACATATGAATAACGTGCTGCTACTTTTTCTGGTTTGCCGTGTAAATTCAGCGTGAAGGTATACACACCGCTATCTACAGCCCAGTCACAACCAAAACGAATCACGCGTTGGTCGATTTGGCCTGAAGGATCTTTCTTTAGAAAGTTGACAAAATATTTACGTTTCTGTGCGCTATTTACGTGAGGCGTATTGGATAAAGTGGGTAATAAGACTGCATCAGGCGCATAATTAGCCAGAATAGCATCTAAATTTTTAGATTTAAGGGAGTCATTCCATCGGTCAAACAAGCTAGCAACATCTTTTTCTGTGATAGAGGGGCAAACTTCTTGTTTGGGTGAATCGGCGAGCGCCATTGGGGTAAAAATCAGGCCGCTTAAAGCAAGTAATAGAGCGGAAGTTTTGAGTGTTTTATATCGCATAGTAATAATCCTTTATTTTATTAAAGAAGGGGTGGAGGAAAATACTGAAAAACTTAATATTTAGCAGAAACGTACTTAAAAGCTACGTTTTTAAATCCATATCTAGCATAAAACAAATAATGCTATCATGGTAGGTGGGTAAATTGCAAGTTTAGTCGCAATAAAACAGAAATTCCTGCTGCCCTCTAGGTCGCCTAAAACAAGTAGCCAATAATCCCATTGCTGGTAATAAAAAAACTTATTTCTTTAGCGTGATCGCTTCAGTTGAATTTGGATATTCATGAGATAATTTGTGTAGTGTTTCATCTGCCATGTCATTTTCATTCAAGGCGCGATAACTTTTAATCATCACACTCAAGGCTATAGGTGTCTGAGGTGTGCCTGGATAACGATTTATGATTTCGGAAGCTCGGTTTGCGGCTGCAATAAAGGCTTTACGTTTAAAATAATATTGGCTGATATCTAACTCATGTTGAGCAACCAAGCTACGAAGCGCTGCTAAGCGGAGTTTAGCATCAGGGATATATTGGCTGTTTGGAAAGCGTTCTATCAAATCGCTGAAATTATGAAAAGCTTCTATTTGAGCGGAAACATCTTTTTGGTCGGGTTTAGCATGTATCCAGCTAAAAAACCAATTTTCTTCAGAGCCCGAATTGATGACACCTTTCATATAGTAAGCATAGTCTACATTGTCAGCGCGCGGATAAAGGCGAATATAACGATCAACCGCGGCGAGCGCAGATTCATGATCATCATTTTTATAATAAGCAGTAATAATGGCTAATTGGGCTTTTTGCGAGTAATCACCAAAAGGATAAAGTGCGTCTAATGCTTCAAAATCTTTGGTCGCTTGTTCATAGCGATGTTTTTTCATATTCTCTTCAGAACGCCCATAGATTTGTTTATCGCTGAGTTTTTGATAGGCATCTAATGAATTCGTTGTTTTACAAGCAACTAGCAAACAAGCGATTAAGAGTATAACTATTCTGATAGCGGGCATAAAAATTTTTTCCTAAGAGCTGAACAGTATTGGCAAGAATACGTAGACTTTTGTTGAATGTACAGCAATTCTCGCCCAAAATGCAGAATTTACTTCCTTGTTTTAACGCTTCGCTGCAACAAATCCGTGCTTGCGGTTAAGAAAGAGAGCTGTCATTCCCATTTTTAAGAATTCTCCATGCAGCTGTCGGCAATAGGACTGTTTACTTCAAGCAAGCTTATAAAAAAACTCTTTTTTAGTCTTTTTTAAGGGGTAGGGAGAATTGCTGAAAAAATTCATGGGTTTTATACCGCTCTTAATTGAAGGTACTGGTTTTTAAAACAATATGCTGAAAAAATGCGATTAGGGTAAGAGCGGTATAATCGGTTGAATTTAAGGGGGCAGCAGAACACCCCCCCCCTTAAAAAACCCCTGGTGAGGGAAAAGAGAAAAGACCTTCAAGTTGAATGAGTATAGCTGTCAATGAGTATGGGGGAAAAGCGATGATCTATGCTGGGAATATCCCATTTTGTAGGATAGGCCACATTGGCTAAGTATAATCCATGTGGCAAGGCAGTTACCCCTCCCTGATTTCTTTGGCGTGATATTAAAACTTTCTGAGCCCAATCAGGCGGATGTTTTTCACTGCCAATTTCCAGTAATACACCTACAATATTACGCACCATATGATGCAAGAAGGCATTGGCTTGTATTTTCACCTCAATAAAATTTTGATTTAATTGTAAAATTTGAATCCAATCAACTCTTCTAATGGGCGATTTAGATTGGCAATTAGCGCTCCGAAATGCACTAAAGTCATTTTCGCCAAGTAAAAACTGGGCACCTATTTGCATTTTTTCAACATCAAGCCGGATGGGATACCAACTGACTTTACCGGCTAACAAGGCTGGGCGAATAGGGTGATTATAGAGAATATATCGATAACATCGAGTTAGCGCAGAATAACGGGCATGAAATTCAAAGGGAATAAATTTAGCCCACAGTAAACGAATATCAGAAGGGAGATAATGATTGGTGCCTGCAATCCAGGCATGAAGAGCTCTATCGGAGAGGGTATCAAAATGAATGACTTGGCCTAGCGCGTGTACCCCCCTGTCTGTGCGTCCTGCGCAAGCAACACTGACAGGATGGTTTGCAACTTTTGAAAGTGCTTTTTCGCATTGATCTTGTAGGGTATCTAGCGGCGGTTTAGTTTGTGTTTGCCATCCATAATAAGACTGGCCATTGTATTCTACTCCAGCAACTATACGCATAGTTTTTTTGCTAATGGCTAGTATTTGCTTGATCAATCGTATCCAATAACTGCTTCGCCGCTATTTTTTGTTGATCATTTCCTTTTTCAAAAATAGGTGCTATCGCCTCCTTAGCTTCTTCATATTTATTCATTTCAATATAACCTCGTGCTAAATCAAGTCTTGTTGGAATAGCTTCTTCTGTATTCATGAAGTCATAATCTGAGGTCAGTTCTTCATCTTGATTGGGCTGTAAAGGATCAAGTTCAGTTTTTGGTTCAGGTGTTGCAATTGGCGTTTGAATGTCAGTGCTTTTTTGATATTTCGATCTTGGCCAAAAAAATATCAGCATGGATAGTAGGGCTAATCCGATAAACACAAAACCTGTTCTTAGCATAACAACGGGATCTTGTATCTGGCTCATCAAAGAAATGGTTGAACTTTTTTGAATGGCTATCTGAGGAAGAGCATTCTCTGTGTTTTTATTCGGATTTAGCGTTACTGTGGCTGAATTTGAGATTGTGTTCGATGGAACGGATGCAGTATTTTTTGACAGATTGTCATGAATCATTGACTGGGGAGTATTTAAGGTTAAATCAGGCGTAGGCATGGAGAGTACTGGTTTTTGGGTGTCATTTATGTAGATTGAAGATTTGGATATGGCAGGCTTTGTGGAGATTTGAGTTGGGGTGATCAGTGTGGTGACTGGTGAGATAGTCGCTTCTGTGGCAAGCTTTGCTGAAGGATGAATGGGCGTGGTAACTGGCGAAGGGGATTCATTGTTTTGAGCAGAGGTAGGTGATTCAAGGCTTATTATGTTTTTTGCGGATGCTGTCGATGTGGTCGGAGCAGGTATACCGGGAATAACCGGAGTTATTGCTTGGTTTTGTGTCGATACTTGTGCAGAAGCAGGCGAATTTAAGGGGAGAGATTTCTGGTCTGTTAGTGTTTCGGTAGGCCATTTTGTTAGGGTCTGCTGTAGTTGATCAAGTTGTTGGCTTGATGTAGTCATGTCTGACTGTAGTTGTGTTTGCTGGCGCATCATACCCGTTAAGGTTATCTGCATAGTTTGGTATTCATTCAGCAATTGCTGTAATTGTGCTTTTTTTTGTGGCGATTCATTAGGCTTGTCTTGTGTTGCTCGTGTTTTTTCAAGCTGTTGTTTCACA
>JAURND010000149.1 GCA_030830425.1 Gammaproteobacteria bacterium | reverse complement strand
TTTTGTCATTCAACATTCTCTCATAAAAGAATGTTGCACTTGGAGTTAGAGCGCGCTCCCCCTTAAATCCAACAAGTTATACCGTGCTTACCTCAATAGCATTTTTTTCAGCATCAGTATTTTCAAATAAGAGCCCTATAAGCTTGATATTTTTTATGATATTCAATATATTTTCTATATTCATCTCACTTCAAGATGCGGTTTTTGGAATCCTTGAAGTTGGACAAAACCGAGGGGTTTTTCGCAAAGCATCCCGACGAAGGTCGAGATCCATACTGTCCCCTTAAATTCAAACAGATGATATTGCGAGTATACAAAAAGCAGATACTTAGAGATTCTCAAATTCAAATACGAGCAGTATAGACTCCTTCATAAAGGCACATCATGATAAAAATCGGTGATTTTTTAAGTTTTGTAATTTCCATGTTGGCCATTACTAATCCAGCTGGGAGTCTTGCTGTCTTTCTTGGGATGACTGAGGACAAAACAGACAACGAAAAAAAGAAGATCGCATTAACAACCACATTGACAATTCTGATTGTACTGCTCCTAATGCTGTTAGTGGGAATTCCTATCTTGAAAATATTTGGTATTTCCCTGCCCGCGTTCCAAATTACCGGAGGGTTAATCATTTTACTTCGCGGTTTGGATATGCTGCACGCTGAAGAAAACCCTACCTCTCAATCTGCAAATGAACTGAATGTTCAAGCTAACCCTGTTAAAGCATCGATTGCAGTAGTGCCATTAGGTATTCCTATTATTGCCGGTCCTGGCGCTATGACAAACGTTATCATTTTTAGTCGTCATTTTTCACACCTCAGCGATAAAATCATTATTTGTTTTGGCATTTTTTTAGTGTCCTTCATTGTTGGTGGCACACTTTTTTTCGCCACCTATATCGGAAAAATCATTGGCGATACCGGTATTAAAATTACCACTCGGGTTATGGGTCTTTTATTAGCAGCCATTGCGATGAGTATGATCGTGAATGGCTTATCTGAATTATTTCCTGGCTGGAATTAGTGCTTATTTATACGGCTGGCGTAGACGAAGTAGGGCGTGGCCCGCTGGCGGGTCCTGTCGTTGCTGCAGCGGTCATCTTAGATCCTGCCAAACCATTACAACACCTAGCAGACTCTAAGCAACTCACGGAGAAACAGCGAGAAGCTTTATTTCCACTCATTCAAAAAGCCGCTTTATCATGGGCGATTGGTCGAGCAGAAGTCGCGGAAATTGACCAACTCAATATTTTGCAAGCCAGTTTACTAGCCATGCAACGCGCTGTGCAGGCATTATCGATCAAGCCTGCATTGGCTTTATTTGACGGTCTTTATTGCCCAAAAGTAGACTGTGAGACGCAAGCTATTGTCAAAGGAGATCAAACTATCGCCGCTATTAGTGCCGCGTCGATATTGGCTAAAGTGATTCGAGATCGTGAAATGCGCGAATTAGATGTGCAATATCCAGGTTATGGATTCGCGCTTCATAAAGGTTATGGCACGGTATTGCATAAAGCAGCTTTACAGCGTTTGGGGCCGTGCATCCATCATCGACGTTCTTTCCGCTGGTAGCACCCCATATCATATATTTATTCCACTTCAAGATGCTGGTTTTTGCATCTCTGAAGTGAGACAAAACCAGGGGTTTTTTTAAGGGGGAAGTATTCTTCTGACCCCTTAAATTCAACAGGTTATATCGCTCTTACCCTAATCGCATTTTCTTCTATTTTAAAAACCAGTCCTTTCAAGTAAGAGTGGTATATAGCTACGTTTTGATCAAAAATTGCGAAGGGCGAGACGGCGCGTCTCTCCCTTTACCGCAAGCGTGAACTTGTTCAAGTGACGCGTTAAAACCAGGAAGCAAATTCTCTCTTTTGAGCGGAAATTGCTGTGAAAGTGTTACTACTATAGCGGTTTTTAAGAATAGATGGCACAATGCGTGAAATTTATTCTTTTTGGAGAATCATGTGCGTTTCAATTCACAGTTTTTAATCACACTGATGATGGGTTCTGGGCTGTTTTTTTTCATGAATCCCTCTGTGCATGCTGAGATTACTACTCATCAATCCGCCCAGACTCGATCGTCAACAAATGATCAATCATCCCCCGATTCAACTGCGCAAAATCCATCCGCAGAGGATATGGAAAAATTTGCCACCGTGATTGCTCAAATTCATCGTTATTACGTAGAGCCTGTTGATAATAAAAAATTATTCAATTATGCTATTTCTGGCATGTTGGCCAACTTAGATCCACATTCTGATTATTTGGATGAGGATTCATTGAAAGATTTAGAAACAGCAACAACCGGAAAATTTGGTGGTATTGGTATAGAAATTTTACCCAGCGATGGTTTTATCAAAGTGGTAAGCGCTATCGATGATACGCCTGCTTATAAAGTGGGTATTAAAGCTGGGGATTTGATTATACGCATCAATAATAAGCTGGTACGTGATATGACATTGCGCGATGCGATGGATAAAATTCGAGGAGAAAGTGGCACGATACTGCACTTAATCATTTTGCGCAAAAATGAAAAAAAACCACTTGAATTTGATGTGGTGCGTCAAGTTATCAAAATAAAAACGATTAAGACTGAACTTTATCCTGATAATTATGGATATATCCGGCTTTCTTTTTTTCAAACATCGACTAAAGCTGATTTATTAAAAGGCCTAAGGCACCTGCAAGAACAGGCTAAAGGACCATTAAAAGGGGTGATTCTCGATTTACGCAACAATCCTGGTGGTTTACTGGATTCAGCTGTAGATGTGGCTCAGCTATTTTTAGACAAATCCCATTTAAAATATGGTGGTCTGATTGTTTATACGAAGGGACAAATAGCAAGTTCGGATATCAAAGCCGTTGCAGACGGGCGTGATCTGTTGAAAGGTATTCCGATGGTTGTGATCATCAATGATGGCTCAGCTTCTGCGGCTGAAATTGTGGCAGGTGCATTACAAGACCAAAAACGTGCTATCTTAGTGGGTCAGAAAAGTTTTGGCAAAGGATCCGTGCAGACAATATTAGGCGTCGACAGCCACTCTGCCATTAAATTAACAACGGCACTTTACTATACGCCTTCAGGTCGCTCTATTCAGGCGACAGGCATAGAACCCGATATTACGGTACCTGATTTGCTCATCCCTAAAGCAAAAGATGAAGACAACGAAAATGCGACTTCTATATCAGAAGCAGATTTAGAAAAACATCTGGCTAGTGATATCAAAGATAGCGCAGATGCTACTGATACTGTGACGATCAATAAGCAGAATCAAGATTTATTGTATTCTGATTTTTCATTGTATCAAGCACTAAATATCTTGAAAGGATTAAAAGCAGATCGAAACCTTATCAGCAATGACGAACACCATGAATGAGTTTTGGAATACTGTATTAACAGAAGTATTACATAAAGATGATCCGCACTATCCCGCATTTTTCACAAATACGACGGATCATAAAATTAGTAAAAAAACAAGACAAACCCAGGATGTTACGTTAAGCAAACAGAGTGTTGCCAAAAAACATACACAACTGACCAGTTCTCTTAAAAAATATACGCTAGGTGAAAAATATCCTAATTTATACTTAACCAAAAGAGAAGCGCAAGTAATCGTTTATTATATTCATGGGATGAGCACAGCACAGGTAGCAAAAGCATTAGAACTATCACGCCGCACCGTTGAGTTTTATATCAACAATATGAAGCTAAAGCTAGACTGTCGCTTTAAAAGAGATTTAATTTATAAAATTATTAACAGCGATTTTTTAAAAAACATCGATTTTCATATCAATATTTCTGCGCAAGACATACCGCTCTTACTTGAAAGGACTGGTTTTTAAAATAGAAGACAATGCGATTGGGGTAAGCGCGATATAACCTGTTGCATTTAAGGGGTCAGCAGAACACTTCCCCCTTAAAAAACCCCCTTGTTTTGTCTCAACCTGAAGGTGAAAAAGACAGTACCTT
>JAURND010000148.1 GCA_030830425.1 Gammaproteobacteria bacterium | reverse complement strand
ATCCCCTGCTAATGCTAAATATGTGGCATTCATGGCTTTAACAGCACCCATCGCATTTCGTTCTATACAGGGAATTTGAACCAATCCCTTGGGGGGATCACAAGGCAATCCTAAATTGTGTTCCATACCGATTTCTGCTGCATTTTCAACTTGCGCTAATGTTCCACCCAATACTGCGGTTAATGCGCCTGCTGCCATTGAACACGCAACACCGACTTCTCCCTGACACCCCACTTCCGCGCCTGAAATAGAAGCATTGAGTTTATACAGAATCGCGATTGCTGCTGCAGTCAGCATAAAATCTATCTGTCCTTTTGTCGTTGAATTTGGAGAAAAATCGATATAATACTGTAAAATTGCGGGAATAATTCCTGCTGCGCCATTTGTAGGCGCTGTAACGACACGTCCCCCGGCAGCATTTTCTTCATTAACGGCCATTGCAAACATATTGAGCCAGTTCATCACATGCGGGTGATGGGCGCTCGGTTTTCCTTGTTGGACTAATTGCTCATGTAATATAGGGGCTCTTCGTATGACATTTAACCCCCCGGGTAAAATACCTTTTGTCCTGCATCCTTTTTGAATACAGGCGGTCATGGCTTGAATGATATTCAACAAATCGTGTTCAATTTCTTCCTCTGTTTTCCAGGTTTCTTCATTGGCCATCATGAGTTCAGCAATCGTCTTTTTGTGTTGAGCACATAAGGCTAATAATTCTTTGGCGGATGAAAAAGAATAAGGGGGTGTTTTTTTTTCTGATACCGATGGATGATCAAAATTTTCGGCTGTCACAATAAATCCACCACCTACAGAATAATAAACTTGCGTCAATAATATGGTATTATTAACATCATAAGCAGTAAAACGCATGCCGTTGGTGTGTTTTGGAAGCACTTCATCCATATGAAATCTGAGATTTGTGTCATCAAAATGAATCACATGTTCTGAGAGTAAAGCTATTTTTTTTTGCGCATAGATATCTGCAATACGCGCTGCTATGGTTTCTAAATCCACAGTATTGGCTTGTTCGCCCAATAGACCTAGCAAAATTGCTTTATCAGTGCCGTGTCCTTTTCCGGTCAGCGCAAGGGAGCCGTAAAGTTCAACTTGGAGCTTATTCGCACTACACAATATTTTTTTTTCTTTCAAACAAAGCAGGAACTCTGTTGCTGCTTTCATTGGCCCCAATGTATGGGAGCTGGAAGGTCCTAAAGCGATTTTAAAAATATCAAATACACTGATGTTCATTTTTACTCCTATAGCGATCATGAAGGATATCAACCAGTCATTCTCGTCCCGTTATAATCCTTTGATTTTACTGGAAAAATAATCTAACCCGTAAAAATTAGCACTGCTGACAGCAGCAATGGGTATCAATTAGGAAGCAAATTCTGCGTTTTGGCAGAATTTGCTAATTATTTATGCATATTCTTGAGTAACACTCGCTGAAAATCATAAGCCGATACTTTTTCAAAACCACAAGATTCATATAGTTTTAAGGCATTTTTGTTATCGCATTCCACATCTAGCGCGAAGACTTTTTGTCCCTCTGAACGCAGCATTTGCATCATTTTGACGAGCATCACCAATGCATATCGATTACCACGATGTTCTTTTAATATACATAAATCATGGATAAATGCAGTGCGATTCTCATCATAACGTATGTGTATTTTGCCAATATTTGGGTGTGTGGGCGTGGAGAGCAGCCAAATGCGCCGATTTTTCTCATGTCGGGTATCTGAGAATCTTTGCAAAGTTTCATCATAAGAGGCTTTGAAACAACTTGAGCCTATTTTAGCGATCAGTTGCAGCTCAGAGGGCTTTGCTAAGGTTAATTTAATGTCCGGTAAATGACTAAATACAGGAACCTGCATGGTCATCATTTCAATTTGAGAAAAAACATATTCGGGGTGAAATGGTTTTAGATAATGCGGATTGATGGGAGAACCTTGAGGGCAAATGCATAATAATTTATTTATTTTACGCTGCTTAATCTCTAGCAAAGCTTCTGCCAATAGTTTTTTGTAGATACCCCGACGACGATATTTAGGATGGACAATAGCACTAATTTCAGCCTCATCTAATTCAAATGTAAATATCGCCAAATATCCCACTAAATTGCCATTATAAAAATAGAATATGTCGTTTAATTCTTGGGTTAATCGATTTTGTAGAACATTCCAATAAAGTTTTACCTTGTATTGATCGTGTTGCATACATAAATCAACTAGCGATTTAATGGATCGCAAATCATTTTTATGTAATCGAGAGAGTTTGGTCAATTGCTTGAGTTGCATATACCGCTCTTACTTGAAGGTACTGATTGATAAAGTCATATACTCGTCTCACTTCAATGTGAGACAAAACCAGGGGGGTTTTTAAGGGGGCAGTGTTCTGCTGCCCCCTTAAATTTAAATAAATGATACTGCTCGTACTGGAAAATGAGAACTTTTTCGGTATTTGGCTTTTTTAATACGAGCAGCATATAACAGAGCATTAAAATACTTGGTCAGCTTGCTGCAGGGATTTTTATTTTACCTTCAGAGATATTGGTATGAGAGACTTTCCCATGACTGAGATAAACGTCTATGTTTTTCCGAGCAATGCCCCCACCATTATGTTGAAACGTGTATACATAGGCTAAATGATTTTCATTAAATGGATTAGAGAGGATAGGTTGACCCAGTATATTTTCAACCTGATCACGAGTCATACCTGGTTTAATTTGTGTAATCATGCTTTGGGAAACAATATTTCCTTGCTGGATATCAGGTTGATAAGCATGAGACCAACTACACCCCGTTGATAAACCTATCGTTAAAAACAGGCATGCCTTTAGCATAACGCGAACAGATGTAAATTTGAACATGCGCGCTATTTGATTAGCGGGAGAATCATGGGTAATTTTTTTTAATTTTTTCATAAAAAGTCTTCATTTTTTCGTAACT
>JAURND010000147.1 GCA_030830425.1 Gammaproteobacteria bacterium | reverse complement strand
CCACTTCTTCCCTAACCGTTTGCAGTAGTTGCGTGACCCATTTGTTTACACTAGATTCTTTAGAGTCTGGCATAGGTAGTTTTTGACCATAGACAGAAGCAGAACCAAGACGTGCAAATCCATCAGCCAGAAGTTCGTCAAGTCCAGAACTTACCCATTTAGTTTGAGACGACCTTCTTGCTCTCTGAGTCGCAGTAGTACCACCAATCGTCAAGCTCCTCGTCACCGCCTGCTTCCTTGGTGCTGGTGCTGGTGCTGGTGCTGGTGCTGCTGCTTTTGCACCATCCTGCACGGGCGTCACAGATCCAGAATAATGTTGGTAGTATCCCGCGTAAAGCCCTCCCATAACAGCAATCCCTGCAAATACACCCAGCAAAATGGGTAATCCACCCCCAGCAATCAATAAGAACACACTTTGGCCACCAATCAATGCCACAATGCTGACACTGGTAAGCGAAACCGTTGCTGCGAACAGGAGTACGCCTAAAACGCTTGCCATTAATCTAGCATTAATGGTCAATGTTTTTTCACTCTCTCTCATCACAGCAACCATAGAAGAGAAGAGCCCAGCACGAATCCGCATTCGTGGGCTCCCGATTTCGTCACCCGGTTGAAACGAGAAAATCCATATCGCTATTGCAGGTAATAGCATCGCTATAGACAAACAAGCCAATGAAATGACGGATATCGTTGATATTGATAAAACAGTTACTAACCAAGGTGAGGCGGCTATAGCAACTATACCAACCATACTAAATATGCCAGAAAGAACAAGAAGCACTGGAAAACTTTTTGGGAGTTCTTCGAACTGCTTCAGTAGTGCCTGAAAGTCATGATACTTTAGCCAAGCAACCGTGCCAAAAACAATGACGCCTACGACGGGAGCCCAAATCTTCAACGCTGCCACTGACAGTAGTGGTGATACAAAAGCAAAGGCAACCAGCACTGCCATGCTGAGTACAAAAAAGATTAATCGCCACTTATATGGGGAAAAGTACCAAAGGGGCTCCTCCTCATCACCCGATAAAGACCTCCTCGTCGAACTCTCTAGAGAAGTGCTAGATGTACTATTAGCCCTTGAACGTTCCAATTTGTGATTCATAAACTTTCCCCTCTAGTTATTCCAATCTCGCGCTCACTTTAGAGCGCTCTTTACAATACTAAACACCATTATAACCCACGAAGCTTAAGGAATGATTAAGTAAGCAGCAATTCCCGCCAACTTTTAAAGAGTCTAGCACAAAGGGTTTCGGCATAAAATCAGCTCATAGAAACGCGAAGCGTCAAAGCGAAAGGAAATTACGACTCATCCGATGCTATTGACAACACCACTTTCAGCCGCCAATAGTGTGTTTTTCAATAACATGGCGATGGTCATAGGGCCGATACCGCCTGGCACAGGCGTGATCCAGGCAGCGCGCTGGGATGCGGTTTCAAAATCTAAGTCTCCTTTCAGTTGTCCGTTAGGTAACCGATGAATGCCGATGTCTACCACAATGGCGCCAGGTTTTATCCATTCACTGTTGATGATGTCTCGTTTACCAACGGCTGCAATCAGTAAATCAGCTTGCTTTACATGTTGGTCTAGATTTTTTGTAAATCGATGCGCGATGGTTACTGTGCATTTGGCTAGCAGTAATTCAAGCCCCATCGGGCGGCCGACATGGTTAGATGCGCCAACGACTACGGCGTGCATGCCTGATAAATCCGTCATACCTGCATATTGCAATAATTGAATAACGCCATAGGGCGTACAACATCGCAACCCGGGGCGTCGTTGTGCTAATCGACCTAAATTATAGGGGTGAAATCCATCGACATCTTTGTGGACAGGAATCTGGTCTAAAATAAGGTCTGTGTCGATGTGTTCAGGTAAAGGCAGCTGCACTAAAATGCCATCTGTTTGATCATCAAGGCCTAATGTCTTGATCAGCGCCAATAATTCGGTTTGTGGCATATTTATGGGTAAATCATAGGCCAATGATTGAATGCCGACTTCTTGACAAGCTTTACGTTTTGCGTTGACATAAACCTGTGAGGCGGGGTCATTTCCGACCAAAATAACCGCCAAATTAGGGGCGCGTTTTCCTTGTTGTTGTCTATGCTGAACTGCTGCTGCGATGGTTTCACGAATCTGTGCTGAAGCGGCTTTGCCATCTAGGATATGAGCGGTCATGGAAGAGGTTCCTTTTATGATTGTAAACAAACCTGAGAATCACATAATGTTAGTTAGGGCAAGAGCAGCATATCACGCCTCATTCGCCCTATGGGTATCTTCTCCCCCAAGAGGAGAAAAGAAGCTTTAACCATTTTTTTAGATCATCCTGCCATCGGGAGAAGGGATAAAACGCGATGTTCGCACATAGAAAACAAGCAATTGTTGATTAAAATACATCCAACGCTTCTTGCAAAGATTGTACGCCAACCACTTCCATATCTGCAATCGCGCCTTTTTTGGGCATATTGGCTTTAGGGATAATTGCTCGTTTAAAGCCATGTTTGGCTGCTTCTTTCAAACGCTCTTGACCGCTTTGTACCGGTCGAATTTCACCAGCTAGCCCAATTTCTCCAAATACAATGGTTTCATGGGATAGTGGACGATTTTTAAGACTAGACAGTACTGCTAATATTTGCGCCAAATCTGCAGCGGTTTCAGTCACCCGAACACCACCGACTACGTTGAGAAATACGTCTTGATCATAGGTGACAACGCCGCCATGTCGCTGCAAAACGGCTAACAACATCGCTAATCGATTTTGTTCTAGCCCAACTGTTACGCGCCGTGGATTGCCAAAATGATTTTCATTCACTAGGGCTTGTACTTCGACGAGTAGTGGACGACTGCCTTCCCAGGTGACCATCACCGCGCTGCCTGAAATTGGAGTAGGATAGCGTGATAAAAAAATTGCAGATGGGTTGCTGACTTGACGAAGGCCTTTATCAGTCATGGCAAAAATGCCTAATTCATTGACCGCGCCAAATCGATTTTTTACGGCGCGGATCATGCGGAAACGTTCGTCACTTTGTCCCTCAAAATAAAGCACCGTATCAACCATATGTTCTAAAACACGCGGGCCAGCTAAAGCGCCTTCTTTGGTCACGTGTCCCACTAAAAAAATAGATGTTCCTGTTTGCTTGGCATAACGCACCCATTGTGCTGCACTTTCTCGCACTTGGCTGACGCTACCTGGGGCTGCAGATAACATGTCTGTGTATAAGGTTTGTACGGAATCAATGACGATGACTTGAGGGGAGTGCGTTTGCGCCATCGCTAACATACGCTCTACGTTGGTTTCTGCAAATACATTAAGATGGGTTTGCGTTAATTCTAAACGTTCTGCTCGTAATTTGACTTGTTGTAACGATTCTTCGCCCGTTATATAAAATGCAGAATGCGCTTGGCTTAAATGGCAGAGTGTTTGTAATAATAAAGTTGATTTACCAATACCAGGATCGCCTCCAATCAGCACAACGGAACCAGTCACTAATCCACCGCCTAACACTCGGTCTAATTCTTCAAGACCTGTTTTTAATCGAGGTTGATTTTGATAGGGCACTTCAATTAACTTGATGACCGCTGAAGGTTCTACGCCTGCATAACCTGTTTGTATTGATGCGGTAGATCGCTGACGCACAGGCACCATTTCTTGTACCAGACTATTCCAAGCTTGGCAGTCGCCGCACTGCCCCATCCACTTGGGTGATTGTGAGCCGCATTGTTCGCAGACATACATTTGACGTGTTTTAATCATTTAGGTTTTTAAAATAGGGTAGTTGAAAAAATCTTATCAGGTATGAATGGTGATATATCTTTCTTCGTCCATCGTCACGATATCGCCGGTATCGTATTCTTGCATGATTGGCGACTTCAAATCACTCAACATCATATTAGGTCCAGAGACGATTAATTTTTGACCAATGGATATCCCAGGCACGGATTCTAATCGATATTGAATACCAGGCAATAGCCTGCCCACTGTTCCTTTTTTATGATGCATGGGTGTGTTTAAAGACAAGAGCGCAGATGTGCTTGTCGTCCCATATCCTTCGAATATTTTTTTGCCAAATTGCTCCATCCATAATTGCTGAGTCTCTGGTTTTAATTGTTCAACACCTGAAAAAATATAGCGGATACTATAAAAATCATAGGAGTGCGCATACTTGGCATATTCCGCCAAAAAAGTATCAGTGCTAAATAAGATCGTCGCGTTCGTGTCGTAAATGAATTCTGGAATCATTCTATAGCTCAGTGGTGATGGGTATAGAAAAAGTTTCACGCCAGAAAATAATGGCAATAACGTGCCACAGGTCAAACCAAACGCATGACATATCGGTAGTGCGTTAAAAATAATATCGGTGGCACAAAAATCAATACGACTCGTGATTTGATCGCAACTCGCTTGAAGATTGAGATGACTAAACATAGCCAGTTTTGGTGTTAATTCAGTATCGGGGGTCACTAATATCACCGCCGTTTTTTGTGCGGTCGCGTCTAAAGATTCTTTTTGACCCCGATGAATTTTCTGATAATAAAGATTCGGAAATTTGGCCGCTAAACTTCCTTTAAATTTATCTAGCCAAGCAATACGCGTATGTACATCTTCCAGATAATGAATATGAATGCCTGCTTGCGTCAAATATTCAATCAAATGAGAGAGATTGGCAGACTGAATCCATGTTTTTTCAGTATAAATATTTTT
>JAURND010000146.1 GCA_030830425.1 Gammaproteobacteria bacterium | reverse complement strand
TTGCCCATTTAGGATTTACGCTAATCTGAGTGAGCATCTGTTGGCTTTTTTCTAAACGACGGATAGATGCCTCACAAAACGCTTCATATTCGGGTGTGATGAAAAAAAGTTTGCGCTGTGATTTGAACATATCGATGACTGTCATCATCTTTGTCTGTGCGCTAGCAATATCCGCTTCACCATTTTCCAAAACAGCCATCACTGCCTGATTGGCAATGGTCATGGCATCTTCGGCAAACATACGCATAGATTCGCTCGTTGTTTGAATGCTCGGGCTAATCTCGCCGTAACCGAAGAAATGATGCAGGCAAAAATACAAAATGTCTGATACAGACATTTGACTGCACATTTGCGCATAATCATTTTTTGCGCTGTTGAAATTTTCGGATATGTCCTGAGTCAAATCTGCTATTTTGTTGTCGCGCAAATCAGAAGACTGTGAAGTTTTTAAATCTGGCTGACCAAATGTGGGCATATCGAGTTTTTGAATCGGGGGAATATAGGATGCCAATGGCACCTGCGATTTCACCCCAGCCTGGACCTCAGTCTGCGTTTGGGTCAACTGCGCTTGCAAATCAGTGATCTTTTCATCAGCCACTGTTTTTTCTTCAATGAGTGCTTCGTTCTCATGCATCAGCGCTAGCATTCGAGTTCTCGTTTCTTCAGGATTAATCACACTCAACTCAGGAGCCAGTTGTTGGATGCCCGCTTTTAGGGCAGCCAGCAGCGAAGCTTGGTTTTCTATGACCCCATTGGCTTGGACCTCTTGCGCGAGCTTTTGAATGATGGCATCAAGGGCTGCGGCCAATTCGCCTTGCCGCTGTGTCCGATCGATGTAGGCTTCTAATTGCGCTTGTTCCTCTGCATTGAGCAAGCCACAAGATGACATGACCAGCTTGACATCGTTTAACGATTTGCCCACTTGCACTAACGTCGCTTGGATAGAGATATCTCCATTTGCGGTGTTCTTCAAAGTGGCCATGACACCATTTTGCGCTTCTTGCGATTTACTTCTCATGTCTTTAAATTTGTCGAGTATGGTCGTGTTTTCCCCCTGTATGGCCCTTAATCGTGTCTTTAGCGACGGGTTATGATTCTCACGTTTGAGCTGTTCGTCTATTGTGTTGAGAGAGGTTTGAAGGCGCGTTGCTGTACTTAGCAAAGTGGTCATTAACGGAAAATACTCGCGGGATAAAATCGATCCAATCACATCCCCATGCCCGATAAACAATTCATACACTTGATTATTCAAATCTAAGATGCTGTTGATCGCGTAAACAAGTTGTGCTTTTTTCAGCGACCTTTGTACCAACTGCTGCCGAAAATGGCTGGCAGAGGCTTCTGGTGATGGCGGCGCTAAAATTTTTTCACTTTTTGTATCCATTACCTCGCGTGCTGGCTTTGGGGTATAAGCCAGCAAACTTTTATCCATGCCCATGGATTGGGTGTATACCGGTTCTGCATCCGTGGCAATATAGACAGAACCCAGTAAGGTTTTTTTCTCTTGCTGGGCGAACAGCACTAAGTTGCCATTTTGATCCAGGCGTAACCGTGCACCGCTGTCGGTATCCGATTTTTCGGATAACTGCCGCAATGCAGACAATCCTTTAGAGACAAAGCGTCTTTGCAAGTTGGCGTCTTTCGCCAATTTCTCTTTAAGTGTGTGAATGTCATTGAAAACAAAATTGCCGATGCTTAATCGATAATCATTGGGGAAAGCAAGTCTTTCAGCATTTTGAGGACTCAGTGGGACAAACGCATCTTCATCGCTTTGTGCCCAGGCAATCGCCAAGCTCAATAAATCTAAGGTGTGTGTTTGAAAATGATACGATGGCACATTTTTCTGTTCCTCTAAACCCTGTGCACTTATTTTTGTCTCTCTGTGGCATTCTTCATCGATAGCGGGAAGCGTAAATCCCACCGCATCCATCAGGGCGCCTATGACGCACGGATTTTTTCGGTGCTGCTGTAAGACAGGCGTGCCTTGCCTAAAACCGTGCGCATGCTCGGGCATCAAATCCCCAAGTGTTTTTCGTAACAAAATTTTGCAATGTTGGGTGTCTATCGCACAAGATTTTAGTGATTTTTGCGGTGAAACGCCCTCCCGTAATTGCCCATCTAGCTCTTCTATGCCTTTGCCCAGCTGCTTGTGCAGGCTATCTAAAATATCTGTGAACGTTTGTTCTGCGCTTTCTGGGTTACTTTGTCTTAATCTGGCAGTTAACGAAGAGGACTGAAACAATCTTCCGGATATTTTCAACAAATGTCCGACAAAAATTTGTATGGCCATCAAACCATCTTTTTGGGATCGCGGGTTTTCTCCATAGCTAAAAGACAAGCCCAATAAATGCATCAAGATATAGCCGACATAGGCGCGTATGTCTTTTTTGAAAAGATTGGCATTGGCACTCGTATGGCCACTTTCTATCAAATAGGCTGACAATCTGAGCATTTCATGGTGCACACAAATGGGCTTTGAAATCGTTTGCTGTGAATTCAGCATGATTTGCTCGGATTTTTCTAGAAACGACTCATGAGACATGTTAGCGACGGTTTGCAAGGATTCAGAAATTTTTTCGCCAATAGCACTGAGTACGCTGGGCGATATTTTTTTCAATTGCGAATCTTGCTGAAATTGTCGCAGCAGATCCGCTAAGTGACGCGATGATTCATCCCCAATCAAAGTGCGTAACCCCTCCCCAAGCATACCAGCTAGGTTCGCTGCGGTTTCTATGTTTGCCACTTGCGCCATAACGGCGTTTGCTTTTGATTCACTCATCTGTTTTCTCCTCAGGTTAAAAAAAATAGTCACGGTTTAAATGCTTAACAGCTTAAATAGTTGAAGGCAGAATAAATCTCCGAGATATACCGTTTGTATACATTGTCTTCCCTCACCCGTTTGATCTGCACGACGATATCGATGATGTTGTGCAAATCCTCTAAAATGTCTTCACGATTCATATTCATGGCAGGATTTAATTTGATCATGTGCACAAGACGCATAAAGGCCATGGCGGGATGTGAGGCATGAATGCTGGCGACAGAACCATCGTGTCCTGTGGCTGTGGCATTTAAAAAATCGGCCGCTTCTGCGCCCCGCATTTCACCCATGATGATGCGATCAGGACGCAGTCGTAGACATACTTCCACCAGTTGCGGCATCGCGACTTTGGATAATCCCTGCTCGCCTTTTGAGGCCAACAGATGGCATTTGTTTAAATGGGGAATCTCGACTTCTCGCACATCTTCTAAAGTGATGATGCGTTCATCTAGCGGAATTTCTTTTAAACAAGCATTTAAAAAAGTGGTTTTGCCCGTGCTGGTGCCGCCTGAAATTAAGATATTTTTTTTGGCACCAATGGCGGCTTTTAAAAATGCCAGATAGTTTTTCTGGTGAAATAATTGGGATAGGGATTGCTCTTCCTCATCTAACGTCATCGTTGATCGATGACTGTGTATGTATCGGGGTTTGATCCGTTGAAATGCACCCATCTTTTCGTAATCATGGAGCGACAGATCACGAATGACTTGTTTGCGAATGGCGATCAAGATTTTGCCGTTTTCGCTAGCAGGCGGCATGACGATTTGAATGCGGTGACCTGCAGGTAGTCTGGCTGAAAGCAGGGGTTCTTGTTCACTCAATCGCTGATCTGAAAAACGGGCGATGAGATTGGCCAGCCCCTGTAGAAAATAGCCCGTAAGGGTGGGTAATTCCTCACGGGTTATTCTGCCGCCGCGTTCGATATAAGCGATCTGCGGTTCATTGATGGATATCTCGCTCACGGTGTCATCGAGTAACCATGCGTTCAACGGTTCCAAATAAACCGATAACGCACTGGTGTTTTTAGTGGCGTGTTGCTGCTGCATCAGGGTTTTCCTGCCAATGCATCATAAAAAGACAAATCACGATTGACGAACACATTGATCTGCGCGCCCTGATGGACGTGAATCGTGGGCTTGATGTTCATGGTGCTGAGCAACGCGGAACTGGCCACATCTTGGAAATTCCCTGCAATTGCGGTGCGATAGGCCGCGGCAGAATTGAATTGGTCATTGCCGCCAACACCTGCATTGGCGATCCCCGCACCCACGATACTCAGCATCGAGGCTTGCCCGAAGCGCGACCAAAAATGGGTATCGAGTTTATCTGCCCCTAAACCACCTTGTCCTAGTGAATCCGTGCCTGGTGACCCTAACATCACATCAATGCCATCGGGACGAATCGCCCGTGTCCACACCACGAGCACGCGGACTTGTCCCATAGCAATGCCAGCATTGTATTGACCGATTAACGTAGAGCCTTTTGGAATCAACACACGGTTGCCAGCTGCGGCATAAACATCCATGCTGACGCTCGCTTTGACCATGCCGGGTAAATCGGAATTGATCGCGGTTTGTAAAGAACCCGGAATCAACGTGCCTTGGGTCACGGTGTAATCGGTATGCGCAATTTGCGTAGCACTGACGGTTTCAACTGCCGTGTGGCTGGCGTTTTGCTGAAACTGGGTATCTGCGTCTATTCCCAATCTAGATTTTAATCTGTTCACTTGGCTGGCGGATAACGGCAAATTGCCGCCTTCGCCGGAGGATGCCTCATAAGCGGCCATCGTGCTTTTTCCACTGCTGCCTGCAGTAACATTGCTGATATTCTCTCCGCCTAAATTTTCGGCATTGGCCGCATTGGTGGATGCCGTATACATCGCAATGGGGGCTGATTGTCGCACTTTGTATAATTTTTCTGATTGTGCGAGTTTTTCAGCGTTCAGTTTGTCGCGCATTTGGCGGATTTTTTCCGTTAATTCAGCATTAGGGTCATTGCTGATTGATGTGCCGTTAGCATCAGTTTTCCCGTGGTAATCCGATTTAAGTGAATCTTCATTGGGTTTGGTTTTTTCTTTGTGGCTATTGCCAAACAATGCCCAGATGACCATCAAGATCACGAGAAGCGCAATCACCACTTTGCCAATTTTTTTACCCCGATTACTGATAGAAGCCACTTGGGAAACCGCTTCAGCTTTTTTATTTAAAAAATTACTCGTCATCACAGTCAATCCATCCTCATTAAACTTCACATTCGGGTCTATAGACCCGAATCCAATAAATGTCGCAATCGGGTCTATAGACCCGATTAAATGAAATGATCATTGAATACGCAGCTGACCGTTTTGCCATTTCTCAAGCTGAATTGTCGGGCGAGTCGTTCGATCACCACGTATTGCCCACGCATTCTGGAATTGGCCAAAGATTCTTTACCCTGTTTGTCGACCACAAAAATGGCGGGTATCTGGGTATTGGCTGAAAATTGAAAATACGTAAACTTGCCATCATCAAAGGCCTTGATGGGGACAAACTCTTTGTCACATCGACTGGAAAACGAATATTCCCAATTAACGTTCATCGGATCGATGGGATTTTCAGTGACAACTGAATCTTTCAATTGTTGTTTGGCTTGGAGTCTGGCCACCAATGCATCGCGCTCCACTTGGGGATAACGAAAACGCACGTTGTAGGTGACTTCCTTAGTGCTGGCCGTATCAATGGTGTTGGTCATTAAATGAAACTGGTAAAGGTGCTTGTCGGTCATGACGGCTAAATTTGTGTCTGAGGCTTCAACGGTCGGTTTGACGAACAAGAGGTTTGGCTTAATTTTATTGATATCGATCGTCCAAGCGGCAGCGTCTCCGCCTTCTACGCCCACAATGGTTTCATCATCCCCAAATTGAATACTGGTTTGTACTAACTGACTGCCCACTACCGTGACCACGTTGTTGGCATCATAAGAGATCACTTTCATCCGTGAATCTGTAGACAACGCTTTGGGTTTTTGATCGGCAAAAACCGTCAAGGACGATAAACATAGGGTGATACATGCGATCCAGACTAATTTTTTCATGCCCACTTTTCTCCTCAGAAAAAATAAAAAAATAAATAAAACAAATAAATAAAAAAAAGAAAATCAAAAAAAATGATGAACGACCATTAAATATTGCGCTGATCAACGCGATAATCGGTCACTGTAAAACCGTTCCAGTTCAGCCAAGCCGCTTCTTTTTCATCGGGTATACCCAAGTATTGAAAACGAATAGTGACAACCCAGTTTTTTTCTACAGTCATCTGTCCCGATGATTCTGTGGTGGTAAAATCTACTTTGGCCAATGTGGGTATTTTTTCCTGCTGCTGTTTCTTTTTCTCTAATGCGCTGCTGGCATTATCCAAAAAAACCACATCTTCGACTTTCACCGTACGAAAGCCTTTGCTGCCGTAAAGGTTAAAGGGACTCTTGGGATTATTTCCATCTTGTAAGTCGTTATAACCTTTGGCGATTGGCGGCGAAGAGGCATACAACACCTGCCTGCTTCTGGCGTGATTGTCCGATAGCGAAAAGGTCTCTCTGGCCACAACGTAACGCACTAAATCGCTTTGCACTTCGCTGCTGGTTTCTGGTAAATAATGGTTGTGAATGTCATCGACAAAGACTTCGCCCGTTTGTGTGTTTTTTTGCACGATGATGGGTTCCCAGCTTTTGAGCGGAAAGAGCATCATCAAAATGACTAACAACAAAATGCTAAAACCCATCGTGACCCAAAAGGCTAACTGCCAACGATTGGCCATGACTGACTGCATCTCGTAACGCTCATATGCCCAGTCTTTGGCGGATTCAAAGTAATCATATTCGTCGTCGTACAAATGCGAAGATGGTTGACGATCAGAAACTAACAGGGGTTTCCCTAAAATGTTTTTCTTAAACCATGACATGCAAAAAATCCTCATTAATTACGGAATTGATGCCATTTCCGTTTGATTTTATTGGCAGCCGCACCACCGACATAACCTGCCGCTGCGCTTAGACTGTCTGTCGCTGCACCACGCGCTGCTTTAAAACCAGAGGCTTTATCGGCCAGACGTGCTGAAGACATTGCCGTCCCCAAACTGCTCACACTGAAGCCACCGGCAATATTGGCGGCAATAGATGCTGCCCTTAACAGCAAAGCAAAACTGGCAATGCTGGCCAACACAAAAGTACCGATACATGAAAAGGTGCCCGTGCCCGTGGTGGTTGAGCTGCTAATCGAATCCAAGCCCATTTGCATGAGTTGGTTCACCATCAGCAATACGGCTGTAAGAAACAACGGCACCAATGCAAAACCCAATGCCACCGACACCCAACGATCAAAAAATCCCTTAGTGCTATTCCACAACAAGAACATGGCAAACACAGGCGCAAAGACCAAGGCGACCGCTAATCCACATTTGGCAACCGTCATCTCTAACAAGGCAACGCCTGTGACTAAAAAATTCATCGCCCATATCAGTACCGCTGCCACACATACGGATACACCATGTAAATCCCAGACATGCTGACCAATGGTGATACCTTTATTGAAAGAGGTCTGTAGGGCAGAATTGGCTGAATCACTGCTGCCGCCACCCACCGCGTGCATGAGTACGGCAGATAATTCATTCGGGCCATTGGTGAACACGTCATAAATATATTTGGCAAAAAAAGACCATTGCGTGGCTAAGGTATAAGCCACTGCAATTTTTAAGACATGTTTGACGGTTTCACCCATGCTCAGCTGCCCCCACCCCTGAATCGCCATCCAGCCTACAAAAGCGATATAGGCCGTTACGGATAACGTTAAAGCGGTATGTACACTGCTCATCAATGCCGCATAGCCATTAAACGTATAGCTATTGGTAATCTTATCGAGCTTGTCTAAAATGTCAGTGATGGGTGTGGACATCGCGTTTCAAATCTTCAGTGGTTCACGGGGCAAACGGCAACTTTTTAAGCTGCTGTACTTAGGCTGTTAGGCGATTATTTTTGTTTTAGAATTTTCCACAACGCAGGGTCTCTCAAGTCTTCCAAGGTAGCCCTGTAATAAATAACGCCTGCATTTGACCAAACTTTATATAAATCCGCTGACCATGCCTCACACTGTGACTGCAATGCAGGTTTTGAGATCGGCTCGGCATAATAAGCCGCACAAGGTCTGGCTAGCTCATCAGTAAAATATCGATCTGGCATTTCTTCTTGGAGTTTTTTCAGATTTTCATCCGACAAAAGCGGATTGCTGTGACAAGCCACTAAAGACAAACCAACAGAGGCAAGCACTGCAGCGATGGTGATTTTTTTGATGGGGTTGATGCTTTTTTTAAACACGTTTTTCATGAGTACTCTCCTTGTGGTTTTGAATTTAGGTTTTGTTTTACTTAGCGGTTAGGTGTCCATTGATTAATTTTGATTTTAGGATCGCAGTGATTGCCGTAATTGTCGCAAGGCGCACTTAAAACGTTTTGCGCGCAGCCTTGTAAACAAAACACACCCAAAATAATGCTGAGACATAGCCCTATTTTTAATGGCTTTTTGAACAGTTTGATGTCATTTCTGTTTTTCATATGTTTTTCTCCTAGGATTGTTCGTCGAGTTTGTAATCGGTAAAAGCTTTGTCTAACGTGTCATTATTGAGTTCTCCTTGATTTTTAGTGGCGTCCATTTGGGTGTGAATACTTTGCAGTTTCAACATTTGCAGTTGAATGAATCCCAGCTCTGCCACCAGCCTTGAATTTAAATCGATGGCCGCTTTCTCATTTTGGTTTTTGCCCGCGTCATCGACTTGTGCTAACACCGCTTCAATTTTTTTGATCTGATTGTTAATGTCATCGTAGCTGTAGGCAGAAGTCGCTAATGCGGCTTTGTAGGTCTGCCCTTCTTGGGTGTAGGTGGTTGCGACCAACTTTTCTTCATTGATCTGGCCAGATGGTCCGTTTTTGATGGTGGGATATAGATTTGAGTAAGACGTCATCAGGCTCTGCAAACGTTCGTTATTGCCCCCAGATGCTTGTTTCAACACCGACTGCCAATCATCGGCCGACCATAGACGCGCATTTTTGTCGTCCTGAGTGTCTGCCATCTGGTAACTTTTAGTGAGTGCTGCCCATTCTTTGTTTGTTTGGTCTAGCAGGCCTTGGGTAGCCGTTGAAATATTGCCCGTATCCGTTTTCATTTGTGTTTGTACGCCCAACAATTGGTTCAAAATATTTAAAACATCATCGATGGGGTCTGCCATCACAGACGTCGTCACCCCGATCGTTAAAAAAAATCCCCATCCAAACCCCAACCCCCTTGTTTTTTTGAAACAACGATGCATTAGCGCGGTCTCCTGGCTTGAAAGATCGGTAACCAGATGACTGGATCATCGCCAACCTCTTCACGAATTTGATCGAGTAGTTTGACGGTTGCATCATTGCCCGACAAAATGGCAATGTAATCCTCTAACCCCTTGAGATTGAGGGTACCCATCGCCGCTTCGTGACCTTGTTTAATCAGAAACTTGCGTTCCTGTTTGGGGGTTTTTTTGATGAGCTCAAATTCTCGATGAGACAATTTGAAGCTATCGATGTAGTCCGATTCTTCGGCGCGATTGTTGGGTAAAAAAATGTGTGTAGAGCCACCTTCAATCAGTACGCTTTTTAATGCGGACTTTGCGATGGTGTTGGGAAATTGCGTGGAGAAAATCAGGTAGGTATTTTTTTTTCTAGCAGTATTGATGTATTCCTCGATTTTCCGCTGCCAAAATGGATTTTTTAATAACTGCCAGCCTTCATCCAAATAGATACCCACGAGCTTTTTGCCATCAATGATGCTTTCGATGCGATGGAACAAATACAGCATCACGCTGAAGGTCACCGATTCTGATTCGTGCTTGAGCAGGTGCGTCATGTCAAAACCGGCCATACCGGTATTGAGCAACAACGTGTCTGTTTCATTGTCGAACAAATACGCCAAACGACCATCGGGTCGGTTTGAATCTGCGGAACGCAACCAAGGCATTAAATGGTCTAGACGGGCAAAGTCAGTGGGGAAGAAACTCGCAACAATCGATAAGCTGCGTTTTTCGGGCGGCAAGGTGTAGCTGCGATTAATGACGGCTTCTACCGCCTTTTCTTCAGCTGCTGACAACACATCTTCCGATTTTTCTGATTTCCCTGACGTTTTCACCAATAAACTGCCCAACCAATGGGTCAGAAAAGTGCGGTTTTCTGCCGTATCGGGCAATGCCAGCGGATTAAAACCCGTTGCATTGACAGGATCGATGCAACTGTAAAACCCACTCATCGCACGCACATAAGGTTCGACCCCGCGTCCGCGATCAAAGAAAATACGCACGCCGCCATATTTTTGTGATTGGGCATCCAGTGCCAACATCAAGGTGGTTTTACCGGCACCTGTTGGGGCTGTGATCGTGCCTGATCCTGCCGTAAAATCATTTTTAGCACCTGAACCGCGTTCATGAAAATTCACATAAAGCGGCGTGCGACTGCTGCTCTCGACCAACATCAAGGCAGAACCTAAATGATTGCCATCAATATAACCGTGGTGGTAATTGTGTAGACAACAGTAATCGGCGAAGTTCTCGCTGGAGATCATGGCGCCACGGCGGATGTATTTAAAGTTGCCGGGGATTTGCGCCCAAAACGCACTTTCCATGTTCAAAGATTCACGCACGACTTTGATGCTGGATATATCGTAAATCTTTTGGACTTCTGCACATTGCTCATCTAGCTGTTCTTTGTTGTCCGCCAAGACCATCACCGTGTGATGATGCATCCCAAACGATAATAAGCCGCTGCCGATCAAGTCTCTGGCATCGGCCAGTTCTGCTTGTTGGGTGCTGGATGCATCATTGGTTTCAAACAGGTGTCTGCCTTTTTTTCGAATGGTTTCTAGCGCATCGCGATTGTCGATGGGCACAAACGAATGCGTGCTCAAATATTCAAACCCCACTGTGAGCAGCTTATCCAACGCCACAGAGGCTGTTTCTGCGCCATACCGATGAATAGAGAGCACCGCAGCTATTTTGCGCGCTTTGTGCGTATTTCCCTGCCATTCCATCGTATCGTGCCCAAAGAACAAGCGATAACACGGCAATACCGTAGAGACATCTTGTTTGGGGTAAGCAAAAGATCGACTTTCGCCATTGATGGCTAAAGAGAAAAAAGACAACAACTCGGATTGTCGGCCAGATGTGCCTTGTTGCTCACCCAACAAATGCGGCATAAAATCGCTTAAATATTCCATCGCTTGCGTAATGATCTTCTGAATGTGCTTGAGCTGTTTCTCGCGAAATGCACTCACCGCATGCTGCATATGCGCATGGCTTAACCCTAAGGAAAACGCAGCTTTTGAAAGAAAAGTAGATTTCTGTCGACGATCCCGGCTTTTGGTAATCAGTACGACGTATTGATCATTGACGAACAAAGGTTTGTTCGTCAAAGTGGCCTTGTAGGCTTCATTAAAATCACTGGAAAATCCAGCCGGAAACTCCCCAGGCGGATAGACATTCTGGCGACGGCGGGCAGTGGTGACATACAGCGAAAACTGGTCAGCCAGTAACAACAAAAAACGGGCGATCTGTTGCTGATTGAAATTCAAATCCGAGACATCTTTCAATTCAAACGGGCAACCTTGTACAGCAATGACTGCCCCTAGCGCGCCGTCTTTCGTTTCAAAGATATTCGGGGAAATTAGGTGAGAAATCGCGATATGGCTGGATGCAGGCAGTTCTCTTTCTGCCAAGGTTTGACGTGGACTTTTGGATAACGACAGTTTCATCTTGCTCGGTCTTCCCTGAGAAATATAAAAATCAACATAAATCAAAATAAATCAATTCAAGCCAATCAAAATGGCTCGTAACTGTTACAACCCCAATGACTGGTATTTCGACTCTTGCCTTTGCTTTGCAACCACCCTAACCACAAATCGAAAAAACGCGGATCGTACAGACAACATAGATATCCAAACACGTGCAGCAATCCGGCAACTACAAAAAACCAAACAAACGAAGACGACAATACAAAGACCACTAAACTTAATCCCCCATTGACGCCTAAGCAGGTAATCGTCACCCCTAAATACATCGCAGGACGGGTTAACCCGACAAATAATGAATGAGCGGCAATTTCTTCTTGTTCGACCCAAGCCATCAGCCTATCCCTTAACCTGTCGCCCCTAACAACGATGCAATTTGCGGTGCACCAAAAATAATCCCAATGCCCATACCAATCATCGCAGCATTTTTTAAGCACAAACGACCTGACAACCAGAAATACCCCACACCTGCAATCGCCAATGTCGCCAAGAGCTTTGCTTCAGTGCCAGTTAATATATCGATGAGGCCTTGCAAAGCGGTCGTCAGCGTAGAAACGTCTCCTGCTGCAAACGCAGACATGGGACACATCCATATCCCAAAAACCAGCACCAATAACCGCGTAGAAAAATGTTTTTTTGCGCGAATGGGTTTAATTTGAAGCATAGATGACATGAAAACTCTCCTTGAAAAAAATAAATGGTCTAAAAAATAAGGCACTGGAAAACTCACCGTAAAACCTAAGTACGTGATTAAATTAATCGATCGATACTTGAAAAACAGAGAAGTTTTGATAGTGAAAATAAAAATCAGGGGTTTTTGGACTTGTGTAATTCGTTTTTCGGTTGACGAAAAAAAAGGAGAAATAGTGATGAATTGCGGTGATTTGTTGTTGCAGATCCATAGATGCACTCCGTGTAACCCAAGAGCGCAAATATGTGATATACTCGGATTGGGAAATTTTGTTAATCGCGAAAACCCATCGATCTAGCTGAGTCGCCACTCAGCTAGATCACTTTCAAGCTATTCAAAATTCTTCTATTTTCTAAATTTCAAAACCTTCTGAAAAACCCCCTGGTTTTGTCTCACTGCAGAGATGCAAAAACCAGCATCTTGAAGTGGGATTAGTATATAACCAGCTTATTATATCCCTAATTTTATCTGGGATTTTTTTCAAGTTAATATATGGTATATACTCGTTCTCCCTGAAAGTGAGACAAAACCAGGGGGTTTTTTAAGGGGGAAGTGTTCTGCTGCCCCCTTAAATTCAAACAGTTTATACTGCTCGTATCAAAAAAGCAGATACATAAAAATTCTCACATTCAAGTACGAGCAGTATATCTTTAGCTTTAAAATTAATTGTTAGAGATGGCTTCGATCAATCAAATTTTTAATATAAAATAGATAAAAAACTGATTATATTATTATTAAATTATTTTAAAATAATACGATGACAATAAATAAAAGTCAACTGATTTCTGAAATCGCCAAAAGACTTGAGATGGTGCGCAAAAAATGTGGGTATAAGTCTCGTCGAGCGTTTGCAATTACTCATGGCTTGAAACTTGCTACTTACCGTGGTCACGAGCTTGGAGAAAATGAAGTGAGTGTCAGTGAGATCATCATTTATGCAGAAAAGATGAAGATTTCCACCACCTGGATCCTGTTAGGAGGGGATTCGATATACAAAGAAAATAACGATTTGGATCAAGTAAAACTAGATGATATAGGAAGTAAAAATGAAATTGGAAAACGTCTAGAAATAAGCAGAAAAGTAAGGGGTTATTCCAGAATCGGTTTTTCTAAAGCTTGTTTTATTGATGTAACTACGATCCGTACACATGAGACTGGTATTTCAGAAATAAGAGTTTTTAACCTTATTAGTTATTGTTTTGTATTGGATATATCACTTTTTTGGCTACTCACAGGTAAAGGAAATCCATTAGAACATCATAAATTTACTCAGCCTTCAGAATTAGAACCTTTTCAATTGTCCGAAGAAATATTCAGAATTCAAAGAAAATTGAAAGAAATTTCTATTTCAGATAAAGATCAAAAATAATATACTCATTCAACTTGAAGGTAGTGTCTTTTTTACCTTCAAGTTGAGAAAAAACCAGGGGGTTTTTTAAGGAGAAAGTGTTCTGCTGCTCCCTTAAATTCAACAGGTTGTACCGTTCTTACCCCAATAGAATTTTTTTCAGCATATTGTTTTAAAAACAAGTACCTTCAAGTAAGAGAGGTATAAATACACACTAGACTACCCAATCTTCACTATTTTTATCTTTGATAGGTTACCTGGGTCCGGCGGATCTCGTGATGCGTCATTAGGACGTCCAAGTCAACTATGACGCACTCGATCTCGCCGCGATATTTTTATGCCTCGCCCGTCTTTCGTTCGACAAATTGCTACTTCGCGCAAAAACACGCTCCGCATGGCTACCGGGTGCTCTTCGACCTTCGGTCTCTCCTGTCTCATCGTCAGTAGTTCCCGCTAGAAACGCGGAATCGCTTTCTGGTTTTAATACGTTGCTTGCAAAAATCCACACTCACTGTTAAGAGGAAGAGCCGCTATCTCCCCATTAACAATCCCCACATGTTGCTGTCAGTAATGGGACTATTTGCGACGAATAACTTTCACAAGAAACCCTTTGTTTTAGCCTCTTTAAAGGGTTTCGGGAATTACTGTGATTTACTTGCTATAAGATGAGGAATCCATTTGTGAATTATGCCATTCAAGTCATCATAAAGAGCAGGTTTCTTATAATTATCATCAAAACCAACATCTTTAAACTTTTCTATTAGCAAATCGTCAAAAGTACTTATAGAAATAAGAATATTTTTATTACCCAAATGTGTCTTTTCATAAAGCCTAATACTCTTTGCCACTTCAATGCCATTCATATTCGGCATATGAATATCAAGTAATATTAGGTCATAGCCACTTTTAAAAATATCCATAGCCTTCAATCCATCTTCAGCAATATCCACCTGAAAACCTAATTTGGTAAAATATGTCTTCATAAAGTATTGAATGAGTTGATTATCTTCGACTATTAAAACTTTTGGTTGCGATAAAAATAGAATAGGTTGATAACAAGGACTTTTAAAAAGAGTGTGATTACTGGCAGATTTCTTTGTGAAATTTTGATTATTTTGCATATTGATTCCATCCCCCTCTATTAAAATTTTTTTGATTTTTACTTTTATTTCTATTTTGGAAATTTACTATAAAGAAATAATATAGGCTTTGTCAATATTTTGTGATTAATTAATGTTACGCTGCTTGAATAAAAACTTGCTACAGTCGACTGGATGCAATAAAGCTTCGCACAAAAACATGCTCAACATACCTAGCTTGAGTTATTCGACTTCAATCTTCGGTCTCTCCGAAAAAAATAAACTAAAAGGTTGTTTTATGCGGATAGATATACTGGTGTTATCAGATAAACAAGCGATACGTGGTTGGCTAAAAGGTTATGCTAAACGCGCACTCTTAATGTGAAAGGCCTTTAAAAATAAAGACGGAATCACAGACTTGTTAAATTTGACATCTAGTAATTTGACGTATGATGGCGATAAAGTTATTACGATCCACAAAAAATGCTGGAAGTAGAAGTATTTAATAAATCTTTGGATTCCAATGCGACACTCGAGAAATCGCTTATTTGAAGAGTAATAGCAAAAAATAATTATATGTTTATCTAAATTTATGCATCTTACAGATGATACTGGTTACAATAAAAATACAAGAATAAAAGAGCTTTAACATGGAAAAAAAACAGGTTATTCAAACAATTGCAAATAATATTAAATCTCTCTTGCTTAAAAAAAGTATGCAGGCGGTAGATTTAGCGCACAACTGCAAAATCTCTACAACCACCATCAGCAAAATCATGAATGGCAATATGGGTATTAGCGTACCAATGACGATAACCTTAGCAGAAGGCCTTGGTGTTGAGGTAGAAGATATTCTAAATGGCATAATTAAAAAAAGATCACAGGAAGATGCTGAAAAAAAAATACCCGCTAATAAAAACGAGTTTTCTGTTGGTATTTTGTCGATTAACAATAAAAGAATTACCTGCATTAAAGATAATACTGGAAATGTGCTAGGTAATTCAGAGTTAGATGGTGGGCTTGATTTGACAGGGACTTCCAGTAATTTACTGGAGTTAATAAAAGAATCTGTTTATGCAACGCAACTTAATGAAAATAGCTCATCTATTAAATTAAAAGAGATTAATCTTAACTTAGTAATGCAATCATATGAATTTGAAGAAACCAGAAAAAAATTTATATATATTGCTAAAAAACATTTTAAAGATGTGGTGTTAATGTCAGATTGGCAAATAACCTATTTTGCTGCTTTTGGAGAAAAACAAGGTATATCACTTATTACCGACAAAGGTGTTTCACTTTGTTATAAAAATAATGACTGTCTAAAAAAATTAGGCGGCTGGAAATTTCCAATTTATGACCTAGGCGGTGAAAATTGGCTAGGTTTAGAAACGATTCGGCATACGATTGAAGCGGCAGAAGGTTATGTGCCTATCTCAAAGTTGGCGCGTAATGTATTAGCTAAATTTAATGGGAAAATAGAAAAAATCACAGAAACTTGTTTTATAAATGATAGAGATCCTGATATTTACTGCTTTTTTACGGATTTACTATTACGTAGCTATTTTTCCAAAGATAGCGCAGCGAAAGAAATATTAGAACGTGGTTTTAGGCTGATTTCCAGGACAATTGAGAAAGTCGATAGCCTTTCAGAAAACCCGCTTAAAATCGCCATTAGCGGTTCTTTGACAGATATCTATAAACCTTTTTTTAAAAAAGAACGTTTAATTAAGGTTCCAAATGAAATGACAAAAGTGAATCTGTTAGCAGATTTCACAAAAGATTATTTAATTAAACATGGCCTTAACCATACTAAGTTTTAAAGGCTAATATAATAATGGCCGTAATAAGCAGCAAACTACTAACCAGTCTATTAGCCTTACTTTTTGCGGTAGTATTAGTGGATTCTCTATATAGCCAACCCCAAGCTTGAGAGGCTAAGATAATGGCTATTATAAAAACAGGCCAGCCAACAACTTGTTGCGGATGAGTTAATTGACTCATACCTTTGCTATAAAGTGCCAAGGAGCCTGTGAAAAATAAACCCATTATTACCACTAATAAGATGTTTTTAAGACTAGGCTGCGTATCCCTACTATAGTCATAATTAGATATAGGTTTTGTCTTAATTTTATATAAAAATCCGATTAACATTGGTAGGGTAGCTGCCAAAAGAAACGGCGGCCACACCCAAAAAGAATTGCCCGCTTTAAAAAGTGTAGTGGCATGAAAAGCAACGATGATAAAAGTAATATTTTGCAGGCCGCTAGTTATCCCTGTTAAAGAAGCTAAAATCCATCCTCTATGATAGTGCGAGCTGGCTTTAATAAGTTGATCTTTGTAGCCTTCTTTATTTTTACCAGCGTAATAATAAATAATTAAGCTACAGAGAATAAGGAATATAGACAACATTACAAAATAGCCCTGGGTGGTAAAAATTATGGATCTATCAAACACAACAAACATGGAACCTATAGTAACGCCAATACTCAAATTGATGGAAAAACTAAGCGCGATACCTATAGATTCAATTGCATAAGAGAAGCAAACCTGTCCTAGCCCAAATATGATACCGCTACCAATAAGAAATAATAAAATACTAGGCTGTAATAATAAGTAATGGTGAAGTGCTTCTGGAAATATCCATGTAAGTATCAGCCAAGGAATTAACGCAAGGCCAATGATACTGTGATAAATCCATACCTTTTCGTTACTAAAATTTTTTATATATCGTGCGGGAATAATAAATGATCCGTTCATCAACCCTGCTACTATAATTAGCAATAAATTCGAACTTGAGAACATATATTAGGCTCTTTTGAATTTCATATGGGTAAAGCACTTACGCATGCTGGTTTAGCTTACTAAAATCAAGCCCACCTGTAATTAAATATACCATCGTTTTAAAGTGTTTAAACTTATCCCACGTGCCGTAAAACCCCGTCATTCATGACGAGGATATAAGGCACTCCTTCGGTCATTTTGGTTTTTGTTGTTGCTCAATGTACTGCCGAATAATGGCGATAGGTGCACCACCACAACTGGCTGCAAAATAACTG
>JAURND010000145.1 GCA_030830425.1 Gammaproteobacteria bacterium | reverse complement strand
GGCCACATTTGGCGCAGCACCGGTTGCGACAAAAATAGATCGTGCAGGCAATGTGTGTTCTTCATCGCTCATGACCCATTCGTTTTTCTCGTCATAAAATCTGGACTCACTCACTAATGCCATCACATGACCATAAGCATCTAGCATGACTTTTTTAGGCGCTAAGCCTTCTGCGTAATAAATACCTTCTTCTAAAGCTTTGGTGACCTCTTCATGGTTTCTCAAATAAGCCGGTGATTCTCGCATCAAACGACGGTAAGCAACAGTGACCCCCCCCCAACTTCGCAATAAAGGAATAAAATTAACCGCGCGATTTTCTTGGCGAGCTAGGTCTCGTTCTTTTTTTACGATATGCGCATGCGTTAAAAATTCATCCAGGATTTCTAGGCTTTGCTCATCAAATTGTTCTCGCAAACGTGCTTCCCCTAATTGTTGTGAGAGCGTTTGATATTGATGTAAGGTTTTTTCAATTTGCGCAATATAATACGCTTGTACTTCTGTCGCCGTGTCAATACCGGTGAGGCCACCGCCAATGACTACGGAAGGCAGGCGTACCTGTAAGTTAGCGAGACTTGTTTTCTTCGCGGCGCCGGTTAATTGCAGTGCCATTAAAAAATCATTGGCCTGACGCATGCCGGGTGCCATGCTGCCTGGAATGGGCAATGCTTTGGGTAGACCGGCGCCTACAGCAACAGCTAAATGATCGAAGCCTAGTGCCCAAGTGTCTTCTACCGTGATTGTGCCACCAAATCGCACATTACCAAACACTTGAAAATAAGGTCTACGCATCAAGTTGATATAGATGAGCTTTAGAAAATTTTTATCCCAACGCACCGTAATGCCGTATTCAGCAACGCCACCAAATCCCGTCATGATCCGTTCATCTAACGATTCTTTGATTTCATCGTAACGATAGATGGGTTGATTTAAAAATCGATCAGGTAATGGCTCGATTTTTAGTCCATCTACACCAACGACAGCGCAGCCTTCCATCAATAGATGATGCGCCAAAGAAAAACCAGCAGGGCCCATACCCATGACCAATATTTTTAATCCGTTATAAGGTTTTGCTAGCCATTGAGCTTGTCGTAGTGGATTCCAGCGCGTGAGTAGATCATAGATTTCTACGCCCCAAGGTAAGGCTAATACATCGGTGAGAATGCCTGTTTCCGTTTGCGGAATATTCACGGGGTCTTGTTTTTGATAGATGCAGGCCTTCATGCAATCATTGCAGATGCGATGTCCTGTCATGGGGCACATGGGATTATCTGCCATGATCATGGCTAGTGCAGCAATGGTATCTCCTTGCTTTTTTAGCACATGCATCTCAGAAATTTTTTCTTCCAATGGGCATCCCGTCAGAATATCGCCCAAGGGATTTTTTTTCAGTCCAAGCTCAGGTTCCCCTTTTTTAACCGGAAATCCTTTAGAGCAAAAGTCGCCATTTTTATCGTGACAATAGACGCAATAATCAATCTCGCTTAACACTTGTCGTTCATTAAAACGGGGATCAGTGAGCGAAAATCCATCACGAGCACGATAAGTGCTAGACGGGGATTGCAAGCGAGCAACAGGGTCATCGATGACAGGTTCCAGCGGCACTAAATTGTCATAATCTTTTTTGTGAGGCTGATGAAAACTCACCCAATCTTTCACATAGGATTGCCCATCAGGATCATTCATGGCGCGAATACACCATTGCGTCAATTGCGCTATTTCTGTGGCGTATTTTTCGGGATTTTCTAGATAATGAGCGCCTAAAAGTGCAATGGCTAGCTCAGGATCTTCTATGTCAATCGTTTTTGAGGTGCTGGGGTTTTTCTTGTCGCCATTTGATGGGTATAGCAGTGCTGTATTCTCAAACAACGTATTTTGGAGCCATTTTTGCAGGGTTTGAAATGAGGGGATCGCTTCTTGTTTAGCCAAACGACGACGTGCTTGGCGTTGTACATACCATGCTTTGAATTTGAAAATTGGGGCTTCAGATAAAGTAGCCTGTCTGCTCTTTGTAGTGCTAGATTCAATGCCAAACAGCTCAACCAGATGCGTTTCTAATATGGATGCGCACGCAATCAACAATTCGCTGATCGATTCAGGCGCAAGCGGATGTTGATGGCGATAGGCCAATAATTGTTCGTAAAGCGTTTGATCGTGTTGTTGTAATCGCGTTAAAAATAGTTGGTCTTGATGTTTCAACCAAATTGGATCAAACAAATCTTTGAACGTGGCGTTTTTTAATTTTAATGTAGGGGGAATCACAGTGAGCATTAGGGTAAAGGTGAAATTGAGTATCTATAAGACTAAATACCAAAAAGATGCTCACTTTCAAGTGTGAGCAGTCTATCTTACAGCAATTCTCAAGTTTTGGGTGTGAATTACTGACATTTTTTAAGGGATGTGCCACAATACAATCTTATAAAACACTCAGCAACTCTTAATTCATGAAACTTCCCAAACAAAACAAGGCGTATGTCAGTGATATCGATCAGTTGCTGGCTCAGTTGAATGAAACGCATCCTAAAACAAATTCGCAAAAAGCGGAAATAGAAAAAGCTAAAAAAATTGCTATTTTGCGGGATAAAAAACGGACTGATCAAACAGTAATTCCGGCTTAAAACACGGAACTGGTTTTATGGTTTTAACGTATGCTGATTCTCTCCTTCTTCTTTTGTGGGAGAAGAGCCTGCCCCTTACTCGATACGGCGTGCCCGCAGGTGTATGAGGGGTAAAATATACTGCTCGTACTTCAAAGTGAGCATCTTTTTGGCATTTGGTTT
>JAURND010000144.1 GCA_030830425.1 Gammaproteobacteria bacterium | reverse complement strand
CCGCTCTTACTTGAAGGTACTGGTTTTTAAAACCATATGCTGAAAAGAATTCTATTGGGGTAAGAGCGGTATAATCGGTTGAATTTAAGGGGGCAGCAGAACACTTCCCCCTTAAAAAAAACCCCTGGTTTTGTCTCACTTTCAGAGATGTAAAAACCAGCATCTTGAAGTGGAATAAGTATATTCGGATCTCATTTCAATGATGCTGGTTTTTGTATCTGTGTTTTTCTCGTTAAATTCAACAGGCTATTGCGGGTTATTTTTTATTTTTACGAACAGGTTTTATGAGAAACCCTTTTTTTAGGTTTTTTAGAAAGCTGCGGGAATTTTTGTAAACTGGTCGGGACGGCAGGATTCGAACCTGCGACCCCTTGCACCCCATGCAAGTGCGCTACCAAGCTGCGCTACGCCCCGATTAAGATGATAAAATTATCTGCATCTGTGTTAAAGATTCTAATATATTTTGCAATAATAATATATCACTACTAGGTGTTGGTGTTAAGGCTAATTGTGCCTTAGCGCCTTCTACCGTAAATCCATGAATATATAAAAATTCTCTGATTTGACGTACCAGTAAAACATCTTTTTGTTGATAAAATCGTCGGTTACCACGTCGCTTTACTGGATTTAATACCTCAAATTCTTGTTCCCAATAACGTAAAACATGTGTTTTTGTATCGCACAGTTTAGAGACTTCGCTAATCGTGAAATAAAGTTTGTCAGGAATGGGCGGTAGCTCAATGCTAGGTTTATTTGACTGTTTTTTGGGTTTGCTTTGAGTGGGCATGGATCATATTCATTTTCAATAAGGGTGCTGCTTTAAAAGTGGCTACTCGTCTTTCTTCAATACGTACAATTTCACCTGTTTTTGGATTTCTACCTTCGCGAGATGTTTTGTGTTTGGGGGTAAACACACCGAAACCCGGTAGTTTTATGGTTTCATGCCGAGCTAATGCTTCGGTGATTTCATGAAAGAAAATATTAACTACGTCTTGAGCTTCTCTTTTGTTGACCCCTAAAACGGTAGATAAATGCTGTATGAGCACAGCTTTCGTGACGCTTGACGGCATGGTTGAGTCTCAGTTTATGCTTAGATTATATATTCGTCTCACTTTCAGGGAGAACGAGTATATGCTGCGCTTTTTCGGCCATTTTTTACACCAGACTTGACTAAAATCTGACCGTTTATGCCCGTCTTTGTATGGTGGTGAATAGCTACATATTTTTTTGGGTACCGATAAATTTCAAGCGGGTAAATATCCGTGAATAGCGATATCATTTTCGCCATGGTTGTTACTGTCGGAGTGTCGCCCCAAAGCGCTTACCAAGACCAGAAATGATGCGTTGAATGGCTTGTTCTACTTCTTCATCGGTTAATGTACGCGAATGTAGTTGAAATATTAGGCTCAAGGCAATGCTTTTGTGCTGTTCGCCGATTTCTTTTCCTGTATATAAATCAAACAAATGCAGCTCAGCCAATAGTGCTAATGCTGAGGAGTGCGGATTTTTGGTTTCTTCAGAAACCTCTTCGTAAATAGCTGCTCGAATTTCATGATAACTGATGGCGTTGGGTATCACAAATGCTAAATCACGTTTGATAGATGGATATTTAGACGGTGCGGTATAAGCGGGTAATTTTGCGGGCAAAATGGCGTCTAGTTCTAGTTCAAACAAATAAGTTTTTAACGAGATATTCAATGATTGCTGTAAGCTGGGGTGTAATTCACCCAGCAATCCAACCGGTTTATCTGCACATAAAATAATCGCACATCTGCCTGGATGTAGGGCAGGGTGATGACCTGGTGCAAATGTGAAATCTGAAATACGCGTGAGTTTTAAGCAATTTTCAATGAGATTTTTTATATCAAAAAAATCGAGCAGACGTTCTGGAATACCCCACTGTGGACCTGTCATCGATCCAACAGCAATCCCAGCTAGTTTAGTGATCTCAGTTATTGTGAGATCTTGCGTGATCTCTTGCTCACTTTTTAAGGTCTGGTTTTTATGGTGATCAGTCTCTTGAGGTGATATAGGCATAAAACACGTGCCCACTTCAAATAACCGGACGCCGGATTGTTGGCGATTTAAATTGAAGATGGCTGATTGAAGGAGCCCACCCCATAAAGTTGTACGCATCACTGATAAATCAGCAGAGATGGGATTACGTAAAATAAGCGGGGGGTGGTCGTCTAATAATCGGGCTAATTTAGGGTCAATAAAGCTGTAATGAATGGTTTCTTGATATCCTTGATCAACCCAATATTCGCGCAGACGTTTTGGTGTCAATTGTGTTTCAGTGACTTTTTGCATGAGCATGGGTGCGGTCATGATTTGACTGGGAATATGGGTATAGCCATATAAACGCGCTACTTCCTCAATCAGATCAATCTCTAGATGAAGATCGAATCGATAGGTGGGAATTTTGACGGTCCAGCCTTGTGGATCAGGTGCTGTCAATAAGTTGAGACGATGCAAAATATTTTCAATTTCATGATGCGTGATGCAATCTTTGGTTTTCACTGCAGAAGACTGTAAAACTTTTAAGCCCAAAATTCTTTCAATGCGCGCAGCGCGTAATAAAATCGTTTTAGGTTTTGGTAGGTCAAGCGGTTCTGTTTTTTCGATGATCGGACCAACTTGGCCGCCACAGATGGTTAGCACTAATTCACTGGCTCGATGCATTGCTTGTAATGCGAGCTGTGGGTCTACGCCTCGCTCAAAACGATAGGCGGCATCACTTTGTAGCCGGAGCGCTCTTAATGTGGTTGCAATCGCGCTGGGGGTAAAAAATGCACTCTCGATAAAAATATCGGTGGTTGTTGGTGAAACAGCAGTGTTTGCGCCACCCATAATGCCTGCTAATGCCAATGGTTTTTCTTGGTCAGCGATGACCAAAGCATTTTTTGGGAGGGTGATTGTTTGCCCATCCAGCAGGGTTATATTTTCGCCTGCTAGGCTATATCTCACTTGGATGGTATCTCCCAGCGTGGCTAAATCAAAGGCATGTAAAGGTTGTCCCAACTCTAACATCACATAATTCATGATATCGACAATAGGATATATGGGGCGCATCTGGCTGCGCTTTAACCTTTCTTGGATGTAAATAGGCGTGATTGCGTTAGGGTTAATATTTTTGATTACCCTACCCAGATAGCGTGGACAGGCTTGGCTGGCTTGTAATTCAATCGATAAGCTGTCTTGGATGGTGGGTGGAATTTCGTTTGAATGTAATGGGGTAAGCGACCAATGAGTGATCGCCGCCAATTCTCTGGCAAGGCCTGAAATACTTAAGCAATCGCCGCGATTGGGGGTGATGCTGATATCAATTACGCAGTCTGGTAATCCTAGATACTCGCTAATCGGCATGCCAATGGTGGCATCCTTAGGGAGCTCTGCAATACCGGGTATTTCCGCTAGCGATGATTGGGTTAGTCCTAACTCATGGGCTGAACATAACATGCCGCAAGAAGAAATTCCCCGAATATCCGTGCGTTTGATTTGAATATTGTTGGGTAATCGCGCACCTTCTTGTGCCACAATCACTGTTAAATTTTCGCGTACGTTAGCAGCACCGCATACAATGTTTAAATCAGTATGATCGCCAACGGACACCGTACAGACTTTTAATCGATCTGCATTTGGGTGAGACGTGACTGCAGTGACCAATCCAACGCAAACCTGCGCAAAATGATCGCCGATGGGTGAATAAGACTCTATTTCTAGCCCAGCTTGGGTGAGCTTTTGCGTCCATTCTTTAGGGGGAGTTGAGATGCTGATTCGTTCTTGTAGCCAATTTTCTGTGATTTTCATAGTTGGAGTTTGTAAGTTTTGACATGAAATAACGCGTTTTAAGGAACGATCTTAAAACTGCCGTAAAAAACGCACATCGTTTTCGAAAAATTTTCTTAAGTCATCAATACCATAGCGTAACATGGCCAATCTATCTACACCCAAGCCAAAAGCAAATCCCGTATATTTTTCTGAATCGATACCACAAGTTTCTAACACATGTGGATGCACCATGCCGCAACCTAATACCTCTAGCCAGCCTGTCTGCTTACAAACTCGGCAACCTTTGGCATCACACATCACGCAAGCAATGTCGACTTCAGCAGAAGGTTCTGTGAATGGAAAATACGAGGGGCGAAATGCAAACGTTAATTCACGTTCAAATAGATGGGATAAGAATTGTTGTAAAATGCCTTTTAATTCAGCAAAGGTACAATGTTCGTCCACCACTAACCCTTCAAGTTGATGAAACATGGGAGTGTGTGTGTTGTCAGAGTCACATCGATATACCCGGCCAGGCGTGATGACGCGCAGTGGTAGCGGCATACTTTTAAGCGCGCGAATTTGTACGGTAGAGGTATGTGTGCGCAATAATCGACCATCATCAAAATAAAAAGTATCATGCATTGCTCGCGCAGGGTGGTCTG
>JAURND010000143.1 GCA_030830425.1 Gammaproteobacteria bacterium | reverse complement strand
CTTAAAAAACCCCCTGGTTTTGTCTCACATTGAAGTGAGACGAGTATATACCAAGCCCTAAGCTTTTCTTTCAAACTCACGCATAAATGCAATCAAAGCATCCACGGCTTGTGCTGATACTGCATTATAAAGACTGGCGCGCATACCGCCGATGAATTGGTGGCCTTTTAGGCCGATCAAACCTGCTGCTTTGGCTTCGACCAAAAAAGATGCATTAAGATTTTCATCTTTTAGTTTAAAAACAACATTCATGCGTGAGCGATATGTCGGTTCGATATGATTCTCATAAAGACTGCTGTTATCCAAATAGCCATATAACTTCTTGGCTTTTTGCGCATTGATTTTTTCGATGCTTTGCACCCCGCCTTGTTCTTTCAACCATTTCAATACAAGACCTGTGATATACCAAGCAAAAGTGGGCGACGTATTTAGTAAAGAATGCGCATTGGCGTGTAGCGTATAGTTGAACATCATCGGCGTAATGGGTAGCGCATCGCCCAATAAATCTTCGCGAACAATCACAATAGTGACCCCTGAAATGCCGATATTTTTTTGTGCGGCGGCATAAATCAATCCGAATTTTTTAATATCAATGACGCGCGATAAAAGATTAGAAGACATATCACAGACTAGTGGCACATCGGTGATATTAGGGGGGGTTGGACATTCATTGCCATTGACAGTTTCATTGTCCACATAATGAAAATAAGCGGCATCAGGATTTTTGTACCAAGTAGATGGCTTAGGAATCGTGCGGTATTGTTGGTCTGCACTGCTGGCCACGATATTGACGTGTGTATATCGCATCGCTTCTTTGAGCGCCATACTAGACCACATGCCAGTATCCAAATAATCAGCCGTCGTTTTTCCGCGCAATAAATTGAGCGGAACCATGCTAAATTGACTGCGACCACCACCTTGTAAAAATAAAATTTTATAATTGTCAGGGATATTTAATAACTCACGCAAATCTTGCTCTGTTTCTCTAGCCATTGCCATGAATTCGGAAGAGCGATGGCTAATCTCCATTAACGATGCGCCCAGATTTTGCCAATCCAATAGTTCTGCTTTTGCTTGTTGTAGAACGGATTCTGGTAAACCAGCGGGTCCGGCATTAAAATTGTAAGCGCTTGTCATGATGGTTTTTCTCTTAGAAGTTACCCAGAAATTCCCGCTAAAAACACAAAACTGCCATTAAACACTCAAATAATCATTCGTGCTTTTTTCTATCCGTCTAAATACATAAATAATGCTGGCATTGAAGACCAAATAGACAGCCCCGGCTAAACATAACAAAGGGATAGTTTGATAGGTGTTTGCGATCATTTGGTTGGTGATACCCATGAGATCTAAAAGTGTAATAGTGCTTGCTAGCGAGGTCGTTTTTAAAATAATGATCACCTCATTAGTGTAAGCAGGTAGTGCAATGCGAAGTGCTCGTGGGAAAACGATGCGTCGCATCATGAGCGGTGAAGACATCCCCAACGCTTTGCACGCCATGATTTCTCCTTCAGGTACTGACTGAATCGCGCCCTTCAATAATACGGTAGTATAAGCGCTGGTATTGATCGCCAATGCGATAACGGCACAAGCAAATGGACTTTGCAATACGACCCATAAAGGGGATAAGCGTATCCAGTCAAATTGTCCTAAACCAAAATAAATGAGAAAAATTTGCACAAGAACGGGTGTGCCGCGAATGAAAAACACCCATATATCGATGGGACGTTTGATATAAGCGCGATTTGACAATAAGCCGAGCGCCATCAAGCAGGCAAGAAAAGCACCCAAGATAAGCGCAGAGATAGTGAGTATTAAAGTCAGCCCCAGGCCATTGGCTAGTTGTGGAAGATAGGAATATAGACTCATGACTTCAAATATTGATTTGCGTGATGATTGATTTTATTGAGTATGATTTGTGAGACAGAGGTAATAAGCAAGTAAAGCGCGGAAGCCGTCAAATAAAAAGTAAAGGCTTTATGTGTTGTACTAGCCGCAGTTTGCGCCCTATTCATTAAGTCAGCGACACCAATTAACGAGACTAATGCAGTGTCTTTTAATAACACGAGCCATAAGTTTCCTAATCCGGGTAACGCATGCCGCCAAGCTTGGGGTAGTTGGATGTGGAAAAATATTTGAAAGTGGTTGAATCCTAATGCAATTCCTGATTCTGTTTGTCCAATAGGAACTGCTAAAAAAGCCCCTCGAAATACTTGTGAGGCATAGGAACCAAACAATAACCCCAGCGCGATAATGCCTGCTGTGAAAGCTGAAAAATCTACATATTTCCCAGCGAGTGTGGCGAGCAAAGTGGTTCCACCAAAATAGATTAAAAAAATCACTAATAATTCAGGTACGCCTCGTATGCTGGAAGTCAGCGTAATACTCATCCAGCGCAATAAGCGTACCCGTGAATTTTCAGCCAACATGCCGAGCAATCCTAAAGACAATCCAATGGGCAACGCACAAAAAGCTAGCGTTAATGTCACCCATGCGCCGTGACCCAGTTGAAGAAAAAATCCGTAGTTTTGTGTGTTGATAGCGATCATCTTTTAAGTACCACTATCTTTAGTGGTCAAAATAAGCTTTGGTGATTTTTTGATAATCCCCATTCGCTTTAATTTGTACCAGGGCTTTATTCAAGGCCGCAAGTAGTGCCGTATTTTCTTTTTTGACGGCTATACCATAACCACGACCAAAGTAAACTTCATTTCGAATAGGTGTTCCTACAATGGCATATTGATTTTTAGCATTATTGGTTTTTAACCATGACAATACCACGGGGGTATCTGCAAAAACGAAATCAACACGACCTGAGATTAAATCTAAAAAAGCATCTTGCGCGCTGACGTAAGTTTTAACTTTTGTATTGGGATATTCGGCTTTTAGAAAATTTTGCAAAGAAGTACCTGCTTGAATACCGACTGTTTTGTCTTTTAATGCTTGGGGTGAAGTTTCATTTTTTGGGGCCCTTAAACTGACAAAGCTCGCTGTGCTTGCATAATAAGGGACAGTAAAATCTACCTGTTGTTGACGTTCTGTCGTGATGTTTAGTCCACTAATCAAACCATCAAATTTTCCTATTTTTAAGCCGGGAATTAAACTGTCAAAAGGTTGGTTATTGAAAGTGCAGGTAACTGCCATTTGTTTGCATAATGCATAGACAATATCCACATCAAATCCTTGTATCTGACCATTTTCAGCCACAAATTCAAAAGGCGGATAAGTCGCTTCTGTCGCGAAGGTCAAGGTTTTAGGTAAGTCTGCCAAAGCGATAGCATGTACAAATAACACAACTAAAATAGTGAGTATTTTTTTCATCGGATTTTTTTCTAAGTGAGGAGTTATTGAAAATTTGCCAGACTGGAAGAGGCATTTTTGATTTTTGAGCACCAAAGCGCAGTTTACTTTGGGGTAAATGAGCAACGGATTACAGAAAATATACTGCTCGTACTTGAAAGTGAGAATTTTTATGTATCTGCTTTTTTGATACGAGCAGTATCATCTATTTGAATTTAAGGGGACAGCAAAACACTTCCCCCTTAAAAAAACCCCCTTGTTTTGTCTCACTTTCAGGGAGAACGAGTACAGACGGTTTATGTCTAGTTAATGTTGCATGGCCTGCAAGAACTGCTGAAATCTCGGTGTTTTGGGCTGGTTAAACATGGTACTCGTATCGCCTTCTTCTAGAATCACGCCTTGGTGCAAAAAAATAGATTTTGTGGAAACACGCCGCGCAAACCCTAATTCATGCGTAGCGATTAACATCGTCATGCCTTCTGTCGCCAGCGACTGCATCACATTTAAAACCTCGTTGACCATTTCAGGGTCTAACGCTGAAGTGGGCTCATCAAACAGCATGATTTCCGGATTCATCATTAATGCTCGAGCAATCGCTGCACGTTGTTGTTGTCCGCCAGATAGTTGTACAGGATACTTATCTTTCTTGTCTAACAGCCCTACTTTGGTTAATAAAATCTCCGCCTGGGTCATCACCATTTTTTTCTTTTTTTTTAGCACGTAAATCGGTGCTTCAATTAAATTTTGCAGCACTGTTTTGTGTGCCCACAAATTAAATTGCTGAAAGACCATCCCAATGCGCATGCGTAATTTGGTGATCTCGTTTTGAGAAAGTGGATGCGGCAACAAAGGATCAAATGTGAAAATTTGACGATCAACCTGTATGATGCCAGTGTCCGGTGTAGTAAGTAAATTCAGGCATCGGAGCAATGTGCTTTTCCCTGATCCACTCGACCCCATTAACGTCACTACATCTCCTTGTTTTGCGCTAAAAGAAACACCTTTTAATATCCGATGCTCGGCAAATGACTTGGTTAAATTTTGGACGATAATTTTATCTGTCATGGGATTTCATGAAAGTGATTTCTTTATAGCGTTTTCTATGTTGCAGAAAGATAACGATCAGGAAGACTATCAACTTTAAAAGCGCGCGTCAAATAGTTTGATTTTTATTCAATTTTTGCGCATAATTATGCAATCAAGCCCGGCAAATTCCGCGTTTTAAGCCGGAATTACTGAGAAAAACTTTGTTTTAGACTCTTCAAATG
>JAURND010000142.1 GCA_030830425.1 Gammaproteobacteria bacterium | reverse complement strand
CGGTAGATGGGCATGGAAAAATTCTTTAGCGACGATTATTTCATGGAGAGACAGCTTAAATAGCTCGTCGTTGGGCTGGTGAATGAGGGTGGTCATGCTTAAAATTCCAGTTCGTGAATTTTGACGAGAACTTGAAATCCTCCCCGCCATAAATGACGAGGATTTCTACGGCGTCCATGCGGCTTGGGCATGAGTCACTTTGGTGAGTTCTTACTTCTTTGAGCGACCTGACTGCATCCTCTCTCCACAGGCTAACAAGCGGTGCCCCCGCTCTAAAACATGGATTGCTCAAACCACATCGTTTTCACGCGTCACCACAAAGTGAACTGGGTCTGTTAAGCGCCTTTAAAAGCATCTTGATAGCCCGAAATATTATTAGTCAACAGCGTGCTGTTTGTATTGCCAACGGCACCTAAGCCTTTCAGCATAAACTGCACATAATATGCTGATTGAAAAGTAGTGTTGCTTAATGAGTCTTCTGATTGCAAGACTTTACTATTGACAAAACGCACTGCCCAACAACAATTTTCATATTCTAATCCATATAAATACGTTTGTGGGTGCTGATGACTAATATTGTAGTTCCAGGCAGCCACTGCGCTCCAATGCGATGTTTTAGGTAATGGCCAGTTCATGGACATATTAATGCGGTTTAAATTATTCTCTGGGCTATTTAGATTTGTGGAGTTCCGAATATCTCCTTGTTGCGCATAATTGTAACCGACATTGATAATTCTTCTGCTGTCTTGAGCATAATGCAAAGAGATATCATCATTATTCATTTGTCTTTTATTGGGATCCCAAGCAGCATTTCCGATTAAACTGAACTGATTATTGATTTGATAGGTAAATTTTCCGGCAATGGGTGAAGCTTTGTCTCTAGTCGTTGTGTCATCACTGCAATCAGGATACAAACAAACGGTGTGTTTGTGGAAATAATAAATCATACCGATGCCTGCATTGAATTTTTCCTGCCCGGTATCTTTATCCAATATACGACTAGTTAAACCCAACGAAACTTGATTAGCATCTCCCACCCGATCGTACCCCATAAATCGATTGGTACGAAATAAGGTGTCAAAACCAAAAGGTGGTAAGCTGGTATCAAAGATGGGAATATCCCATTGGTTCTTTTCTGGCACTAATAAATAAAATAAACGGGGTTCTAGTGTTTGTTGGTATTGGTGATGATAGATTGAAAAGTAACGGTCAAAATAAAGCCCGCTATCCATACTAAAAACAGGAAGTGCTCGTACGGTATTTAAAGTGGCATCAGTCGGCAGCACCGTGGGTGGTATGTTATTGGCATTGATAATTTGATTATGAATCACCGAATAGCTAGTCGCATTTAATGCCAACTTTGGCACAAAAAAACCTGCATTTCTATTGATCGGTAAACTGACCTCTGGGTTTACATGTAGCCGACTACCCGTCGGATAAGGTAATCCACTAAAGAAATCATTGGCATGGTCAAAATTAACCCATTGGCTATCAAATCCATAAGTAAATCCATTTTTCCCTTCAGGCCAAAAAGCAGAAAGATTAAGCTCAGGCAAGCGTCGATATTGATCTTGTACAAATGTTTGATTAATCAGATGTAAGGTCTGCCAATCTTGGATTCTGCCTGAAAATTGCCAGCGTTCGTCTTGATAAGAAATAAGGGCTTGGTTTAATAGCTGGTTTGTATTAATACTGCCAAAATCAGACCCAAAATCTTGAAAATAGTAATCATCGCTCACATGATTAATATCAGCAGATGCTGACCAATGCGCATTGAGAACCGTGCTGTTGTGAAAAACAATGTTACTACGATTATTGCTGCTGTTATTTAAGGCTTCTAAAAAAGGATTATTATAATGATTGGCTGGGTACAGTTGTGCTTCATCGGCTTTGAATCGACGAAACCCTTGGTCACTAGAAATAAAACCCATTTCTAAATAGCCCGCATTTTTTGGGGTCAAATATCTAAATAAATTATTAATCAGCAATCCACGTTTAGACATTTGCTTTAAAGTCAACGTATCATCATCATTGGGCGCAAGATTGAAATAGTATGGCAGCGAAATAAAGCTGCCATACTGATTGTTATAACCAAAACTGGGATATAACAATCCAGAATATCGTCTTTTATCGATAGGAAAGCTTAAATAAGGGGTATAAAAAACAGGCATCTTTTTGACATAAAGCAGCACATGCTTGGCTTTTCCTCTACCTGTTGCTTCATTGAGAACCAAGTGATTCGATTTTAAGTGCCATGAAGGATTATTCGGCGAACAGGTTGTATACGTGGATTTTTTAAACCAAGACAGTAACGCAGATTCTCGATGTGCTTCTTCAGCTGTACCCCAGGTGTCCATCATCCCGGTTTTGGCTTCTCTTACTAGGTGATAAGCCCCTTGCTTCACAATAATACTTTTTTTCTCCAAATCAATGTGCGATGTTTTACCGACGATCAGTTTTCCTGCTTCCTGATATCGGACATGACCGGCTAAATCCATTTGCGAAATTTTCTGAGTTTTTGGGTCTGGAATCAAGGTGACTTGATCTGCATTAATTTCTCGACCCGGTTGCAGCATCGTGACATTTCCTTCAAGCGTTGAATTTCCCTTTAAACTGTAATGAAGCTGACCTGTAGCAGAAATATTCATGGGAATATCACCGATCGCTGCAGGATTAGGATGCGCAAGGATATCTGCAGGCTCTGCATAATACCCACCACAAAGATGCTGAGAAGAGGCCGTCGTCGGTATCCAGCCCAAAATAGCAGCCCAATAAGAAACTCCGGTATTCGCGCAAATTGCATTTTTTGTTGCGCGAGTCTCTGGTGTTTTTACAGGTGTGCTTTTTTTTGCTTGTTCACCCATTGCAAGGTTGGCCCATAAAAACAGACCGATCAACAATCCTGCTTGCCAACAAACACGTAGCCCTGGTTTCTTATGTATACCCGCTTTTTTTGAAAGTGAGACAAAACCAGGGAGTTTTTCGCAAAGCGCCCAGACGAAGGTCCGGACCCATGCCGCCCCCTTTAACATCAACAGATTATACCGCTCGTGCCCAATCATATTTTTTTCAGATACTGTGTTTCAAAAAGCCGCAAATTCAAACACGAGCAATATATACTCGTTCTGCCTGAAAGTGAGACAAAACCAGGGGGTTTTTTAAGGGGGAAGTGTTCTGCTGCCCCCTTAAATTCAAATAGATGATACTGCTCGCATCAAAAAAGCAGACATCTGCAGACATATAAAGATACTCACTTTCAAGTACGAGCAGTCTAGGATGCCTAGAAAATTAAAACTATACCTCAAAGTACTGCTCATCTTTTCCAATCCAACGATCAATTAAAGGGGCGACTTGTTGTGGAAATTTTTGGAGGATTTGTTGGCTGGCTGTTTGCACATCAGACAATAATGCTTTATCCCTTAAAATATCCGCAATTTTAAACGCCATTAGCCCGGCTTGCCGTGTACCTAATACATCCCCAGGGCCTCGCAATTCTAAGTCTTGCTGTGCGATATCAAAACCGCTCTGATGATCTTTCAATACTTTCAGGCGCGTTTTGGCCAATGCTGAAAGCGGCGATTGGTAAAGCAAAATGCAATAGCTATCCAAGCTGTTTCGACCGATTCGCCCCCTGAGCTGATGCAGTTGTGCAAGCCCAAGTCTTTCTGCATTTTCAATAACCATCAGCGTAGCATTAGGCACATCTACACCCACTTCAATAACTGTCGTGGCGACCAAAACATGCAAATAACCTGCTTTAAAATCAGCCATCAACTTTTCTTTTTCGACAGCTTTTAAGCGACCATGAATTAAACCTAAACGTAAATGAGGCAGTTGTTGTGTCAACAATGCAGCGCATATTTCAGCTGCTTGACACTGTAGCAATTCAGACTCTTCAATCAAGGTACAAACCCAATAAGCTTGGCGTCCATCGCGACAAGCTTGCTCGATGTGTTGGATGATCTCATCCCTACGCTGGTTAGAGATGAGCGATGTTGTTATCGGTTTTCTACCTGGCGGCAATTCATCAATCACAGAAATATCTAAATCTGAGTAAGCCGTCATTGCTAATGTGCGGGGAATGGGTGTGGCTGTCATCATTAATTGATGTGGATATACCCATCGCTTTTCAAGTTCTGGGATTATTATCGCTGGGTTCTCGCCATCTTCACATATGCCACACCCTTTTTCACGCAAGGCTAATCGTTGCTGTACGCCAAAACGGTGTTGTTCATCGATGATCACAAATCCCAACTTTGAAAACTGAATATTTTTTTGGAAAAGCGCATGTGTCCCTACCACAAAATGTGCCTGACCTGATTGTATTTCAGATAAAACTTGTTTGCGCGCCGCTGTTTTCAGGCTACCCGTTAAATTCACCGTATGGATAT
>JAURND010000141.1 GCA_030830425.1 Gammaproteobacteria bacterium | reverse complement strand
GTATAGGCGCATAAAGTCCTAATGTAGGCACGCCAAACGCAGCGGCCAAATGAATAGGCCCTGTAGATGCACAGACCAAACCATCCGCTTGTTGAATCAACTGCATCAATTCACTTAACGTGATCTTGCCACATAAATCAACCACTTCAGGGAAAGGATCGAGCATCTGCGCCCTGATTTTATCGCCTTCGATTTGGGTGCCTGTCACAAAAATTTTAAATTGATTTGTGGGTAACAAACGAATTAACGCTGCAAATTTTTCAGGGTGCCATTCAATGTGTTCACCGCGCGTTTTAGGATGTAAGATTAAATTAAAGCGATGTGGATCTAGCAATTTTAGGGCAGAAGAAGTTTGTGGTAATGGTGTAAAACGACGCAGTGCGATAATTTCGGCTAGACTGTAATGTTTTCTGCCACCCAAGGCCGACATAAACATCATATCGTATTGCGTTTCATGCAGTTTTCCTTTGCTTCGACCAATATTGACCCAACGATTACAAGTAAACCAAGTATAGAAACGATGACTCGTTCCAATTCTGATGGGAATCTTAGCAAGTTTAGCCACTTTACAAACGAGATGAGCAGGCTTGTTGGCCATCACATGCACAATCACATCCGCTTGGAGTTTTTGCAGATTTTTCGCCGCGGCGATTTCATTCTCATCTTGATAAATCGCGCCCCAATCTGCAAATTCATCCACATCAGGATAATGCTCAATTAATTCCTGCGTATATTGAGTCCCTAAAAAAATAATATGTGCTGAGGGTTCTAGCTGTTTAATTGCGGAGGCCAAAGGCAATGCGAAGATGACATCACCAATTTGATTGATTTTACTCAGAATGATGCGTTTGTTTTTTAGGTGCATAGCGGATTTTTCAGAAATTTTGGTGTTTTAAACTGAAACTTTTGCTGAACTTCAGTAATTCCCGCCGCCCTTTAGAGTACGTAAAACAAAGGGTTTCTTGTAAAAGTTGTTCGCAGAAACGCAAAGCGTCCCAGCGAAAGCCGTGATCCAACTGACAAATGCATAGGGGATTGTTAAGGGGGAGATGGTAGTTCTCTTCCTTAATCGCGAGCGCGGACTTGTTGCAGCAATACGTTAAAACTTTGGCACTATATGCGATACCAAAAAATAGATCAACTTTATGACAACTATTCAGATTTAAATTACTTTTCTTGAACAGAGCGACAAGGTAGACTGTTTGCAGTCCGCTCGTAACATAAGACTACGGGCTTTGACCTATTCAACTAACCCAGAGGAGTATCATACATTGGCCAAGATTGTTGTAGTCACTTCAGGCAAAGGTGGTGTTGGCAAAACCACAACCAGTGCCGCTTTTGGCACAGGATTAGCCCAACGCGGGCAAAAAACTGTCATTATTGATTTTGATGTGGGATTGCGCAACCTCGACCTGATTATGGGTTGTGAACGCCGAGTGGTTTATGATTTTGTGAATGTCATCAACGGAGAAGCGAGGCTTTCTCAAGCCTTAATCAAGGACAAACAGCTAGATAACTTATTCATATTACCTGCCTCTCAAACACGCGATAAAGATGCCTTGACACCCGAAGGCGTAAAAAAAATCTTAGATGAACTGCAAAATGAGTTTGATTATATTATTTGCGATTCACCTGCAGGAATAGAACGCGGCGCTCATCTGGCCATGTATTATGCGGATAGCGCACTGATTGTGACTAATCCTGAAGTATCTTCTGTCCGCGATTCTGATCGCATACTCGGATTATTGTCGAGCAAAACAAAACGCGCTGAAGAAGGCCTACCGCCGCCCAAAGAACATTTGGTCATTACACGTTATTCCCCTCGCCGCGTTGAAAATGGCGAAATGATCAGCGTAGAAACGGTACAAGAAATTTTGGGTATCCCGTTGTTAGGTGTGATTCCTGAATCTCTCGCTGTACTTCGAGCCTCTAACTCTGGTGTGCCTGTAATTATGGACAATCAGAGCGATGCGGGTTTGGCTTATTCCGATTTGGTCGATCGCTTTTTAGGGCAAACTGTCCCTCATCGTTTTCTTGATGTGGTAAAAAAAGGCAGTTTCTTGCGCAGACTATTTGGTGGCGGCAAAACAACGACGAGGGAGATCACACTGACATGAGTACTTTATTAGCTTTTATTAAAAAACGACTAAATCGCCCTAATACAGCTCAAATGGCCAAAGAGCGATTACAAATTATTGTGGCTCATGAACGCCTAAATCGCGGTGATCGTAAAGATGGTGGTAATTTGCAAGAGCTACAACAAAAACTCATCGACATGGTGGCTGAATTTTTGGGTGTAGACAAAGCACAAGTGAATGTTGAATTACAACGCGATAAAAATCGTTCCGTCTTAGAATTAAATGTGACAATGCCAGATCGGGTTTGATCTTTTTCAATAAGGGCGAATCGTTTCTCATTGTTTAGAAAATCAAATCACCTTATACCGCTCTTACCCTATTAGGATTCTTTTAAGCATATTGTTTTAAAGAACCCATATCTTCAAGTAAGAGCCGTATAATCTGTTTGAATTTAAGGGGGCAGCAGAACACTTCCCCCTTAAAAAACTCCCTGGTTTTGTCTCAACCTGAAGGTGAAAAAACCGTATCTTCAGGTTGAATGAGTACATAATCTACATGAAAAAAAGCTATTTTTTAGCCCTTTTGTTATTCATCAATACTGCATTTGCTGATAATACTTCCACGTTCACGGCTTTTTTGCAAACTTGGCAGTGTGAAAATTGTCAATTAGCGGGTTCTGATTTTTCTCACTTCTCCACCTTAAAAAATTCTCAACATCAAACCCTATTGGCGGATTGCTCAAAAACTTTATCACTGTCTGGCTCGATTTTAGCACAAGCTATTTTTGACCATGCGAATTTTACAGCTTGCTTCAATCAGACAAAGACCCATTTCCATCAAATTGATTTTAGCAATACCGATTTAACCAATGCCAACTTAAATGACAGCGTTTTTTATGGTGTCTCGTTTACACGTGCGAATTTACCCAACGCAAAACTGAGCCGGGCACAACTAAATTTGAGTGATTTCTCGCAAGCAAATTTTTCTCACGCACACTTAGATCAGGTGCAATCTAAAAAAGATAACGAGCATGGCTGGGGCAGTAATTTTTATGAGACAAACTTCTGCGGTGCCGATTTAACACAAGCACAATTGTATGGTTATTTTCGCGGTGCAAATTTTTGCAATACCAAATTAAATGGCGCAGTTTTTTCGACGGCTAAAGACACCATTCCTAGCCATATGCCTGAATTAAAAACCCGTACAGGTGCGGGTTTATGGTCAGGTGCAAATTTTAAAGATGCCGATCTTACTGGCGCTCATTTTTATGATGCCAATGGACAACCCGCCAATTTAAGTTTGGCAAAATTCTGTCGAACCATTATGCCGGATGGGACGCTGAACAATCGAGATTGCCCTATCTTAAAACCCTGAGACTCAAAAAAACTTTGTTCTTAGTCGCGCTAAAAAGCGATGGGAATTGCTAAGACCTAGACTCCCTTCTCTCCCCTTTTAGAAAAAGGTGCCCATAGCGCGGATGAGGGATAAGCGGTTATCCGTCTGTCACCCACTTTTCTTTATTAGACTGCTTGCAAAACAAAACCCACTATGACCAATATCACGATTTTAGGTTCTACAGGTTCAATCGGAACGAGTACTTTATCCGTGATCGCCTTACATCCACAACGCTTCACCGTATTTGCATTAGCCGCTCAAAAAAATGTCAATTTGATGTTTGAACAATGCGTGCAATATCACCCTCGTTATGCGGTAATGCAAAATGATACGGCTGCTAAACAGCTTATCTCTCGTTTGAAGCATGCTAAGATGCACACAACGGTATTATCGGGGGATTCGGCCTTGATCGATGTGGCCAGTCATCCGGATACGGATTATGTGATGGCAGCGATGGTAGGCGCAGCAGGGTTATTACCCACGCTTGCTGCTGCCAAAGCGGGAAAACGTATTTTATTGGCCAATAAAGAAGCATTAGTGATGTCCGGCCAGCTTTTGATGGATGTGGTACATCAACATCAGGCGACTTTATTGCCCATAGACAGCGAGCATAGCGCTATCTTTCAATGTTTGCCTACCAATTATGTCACCGGCCATACCCCTTTAGGCATGACAAAAATCACGCTAACCGCATCTGGTGGCGCGTTTAGAGATTGGTCACCTCATCAATTAAACACTGTAACACCAGAACAAGCTTGCCAACATCCTAATTGGACGATGGGCGCAAAAGTGACGGTGGACTCAGCCACCATGATGAATAAAGGCCTGGAAGTTATCGAAGCCAGCTGGTTGTTTCACTTAAAACCGAGCCAAATTGATACGGTATTGCATCCGCAAAGTATCGTGCATTCTTGGGTGGAATATATAGATGGGTCTGTGATTGCACAAATGGGAGAACCGGATATGCGCACACCGATCGCTTACGCGCTATCTTGGCCAGCGCGAATTAGATCAGGCGTGAATCACTTAGACTTATTAGCGGCTAAACAACTGGATTTCAAGCCGTTATCTTATCAACAGTATCCTTGTTTAGCTTTGGCCTATGCCGCGCTAGCAGCAGGAGGAACAGCACCAACACTATTAAATGCAGCCAATGAAATTGCTGTGCAAGCATTTTTAGCCAAGAAAATTCGTTTTACGGATATTTATAAGATTGTCGAGCAAACTTTACAGAAGTTAACTGTAGAAACTGCAGATGAGATAGCCACAATACTCCACGCCGATCAAATGGCCAGAGAACAGAGCAAAAAATTCGTCGCAAAAATACAGATGAAAACGAAAAAAACTAGCCACTCACGCCCTACCCCAACGTCCTTGCAAAAATAAGGCTATCTTGCAAACACTCGCGTAGGCTAAAAAAATAGCGCTATAATAAGTTTGCTTATTCTGAAAAAGAAACTGCATCTTCCAGATATACTCGTCTCACTTCAATGTGAGACAAAACCAGGGGGTTTTAAGGGGGAAGTATTCTTCTGCCCCCTTAAATTCAACAGGTTATACCGCTTTTACCCCAATCGCATTTTCTTCAGTCCTGTATTTTAAAAACCAGTTTTTTCAAGTAAGGGCGGTATATCCCTAAACGAATTTTTTTCATGTTTTCTGAAGTGTGAGATATCGCAAATAATGATCTAACATCACGATCGCTGACATAGCATCTACAATGGGCACTGCTCG
>JAURND010000140.1 GCA_030830425.1 Gammaproteobacteria bacterium | reverse complement strand
TTTTTTGATACGAGCAGTATAATCTATTTGAATTTAAGGGGGCAGCAGAACACTTCCCCCTTAAAAAAACCCCTGGTTTTGTCTCACTTTCAGTGAGAACGAGTATATACTGCTCGTACTTGAATGTGAGAATTTTAATGTATCTGCTTTTTTGATACGAGCAGTATAAACTGTTTGAATTTAAGGGGGCAGCAGAACACTTCCCCCTTAAAAAACCCCCTGGTTTTATCTCACGTTGAAGTGAGACGAGTGTATTTAAGCTAAAGCGGCTGATAGAAACGCCAAGGTTTTTTGTTGCGCTAATTCAGCTGCCTTTGCGTGATAGGTGGGTCGTTTGTGGTTATAAAAAGCATGCCCTACACCAGGGTAAGTTTCTATGTTTACGTCTGTTCTTCCTTCAAAAGCTGCGCGGATAGCGTCTATTTGATCTTCAGGAATCATCTCATCTTCTTCCCCAAAATGTAGCAGCAAAGGACAGTGGATAGATGTTGCCATATCCAGATGTTCTGCGATGCCACCACCATAAAAAGCCACAGCTGCATCCACGGCATGGTGCGCTGCCGTTAAATAAGCCAATTTACCCCCCAGACAGAATCCCAAAACGACGATTTGTCCATTGCAGGCGGAATGGTGTCTTAAAGTTTTTACTGTTCGCGCGATGTCTTCAACGCCTTGGTCTACATCAAAGCGATGGTAATAATTAAACGCTTCTTCTAGATCAGCCCCCGCGTATGCTAATTGTACGTTTGGTTTGAATCTCCAAAATAGATCGGGAGCTGCGACTGTAAAACCTGCCTGCGCGAAACGATCAGCAGCTTCTTTTATGGAAGCGTTAACACCAAAAATTTCTTGGACTAGAATCATGCCAGGGCCGCAACCATTTTGAGCGGTTGCTAGATAAGCTGAAAAGGTTTCTCCTTTTTGGGTGGTGATCGATAATTCGTTGGTTGGCATCATTTGACTCCTGTTGAAGTGAGGAAATTGCTGTCAATAATCTTGAACCTGAATAATTTTGAGCGTATTAGTGCCCCCATGTATTCCGGTGTGGTCTCCTTTTGTGAATAGCACAATATCGCCGGTATTGACAAATCCCTTAGATTTCAATAAGGCGATACAAGCGGCATCTGTTTCTTCCAGTGATAAATGCGTGTTATCAAAAGGTAATGGATAAACATCACGATATAAAGTCATTTTTCCTAAGGTAGGTAAATGATTGCTTAAGCCATAAATGGGAATACCTGTTCTCAAACGAGACATCATCAGCGGTGTATCACCTGATTCAGTTAGCCCTATAATCGCACGTATGCCTAAATGATTGGCGGTATAAATCGCGGCCATTGCAATGGCCTCGTCGATACGACTAAATTGTACTTCTACACGATAATTAGATGCTTGAGTGCTGCGATTTTTTTCTGCTGCAACACAAATTCTTGCCATGGTTTCAACGACTTTTTCAGGGTAGATGCCAACCGCTGACTCTGCAGACAACATGACTGCATCAGTTTGGTCTAACACCGCATTGGCGACGTCAGAAACTTCCGCACGGGTAGGAATGGGGCTTTTTATCATGCTCTCCATCATTTGCGTGGCGGTAATCACTGGTTTATTTAAGGCACGAGCACGATTGATGATGTGTTTTTGAGCGGCAGGGACCTCGACCTCACCAATTTCTACGGCCAAATCTCCTCTAGCTACCATCACACCATCTGACGCTAAAATAATGGCATCGATATTGGGAATGGCTTCAGCTCTTTCAATTTTAGCAATAGTGCCGGCATTGCTGCCGGCTTCGCGCAGCAGTTGTTTGGCGAGCAGCATATCGTTAGCATCTCGCGGAAACGAAACGGCGACATAATCCATATTGGTTTCAGCGGCTGTTTTAATATCTTCTTTGTCTTTTTCAGTCAGTGCATCGGCAGATAATCCACCGCCTAGTCGATTAATCCCCTTATTATTGGATAGCTCGCCACCTGCGACTACCTGACAAATGATTTGATGGCTATCAATTTTTTTGACAGTAAGGACAATGCGACCATCATCTAATAGTAATGTGTCGTTCTGAAAAACATCATTGACTAATCTTTTGTAATCGATGCCCACTGAAATATCAGTGCCTGCATTCGCGGCTAAATCCGCATCTAGTATAAACTGAGCCCCTTTCTCCAGCAGGATTTTATTTTTCTGAAAACGAGAAATGCGAATTTTGGGACCTTGCAGATCGCCCATGATGCCGATTTGTTTGCCTAATTTTTCAGCACATTCTCGAACCGCATTGACACGTGTATGTACCATATCGGTACCATGAGAGAAATTAATGCGTACCACATCAACACCCGCTTTGATGATGCTTTCTAAGACGCCTGGCGCGTCTGTGGCTGGACCTAATGTGGCAACAATTTTTGTTCTTCTTGGCATATTTTTTAACCTGAATTATTTTTTTAGCGCTGCTTTTTCTAACGCTGCAATAGCGGGCAATGTTTTTCCTTCAATAAATTCCAAAAACGCACCGCCACCTGTAGAAATATACGATAACTGATTGGCGATTCCATATTTATCGATCGCCGATAGTGTATCACCACCGCCTGCAATCGAAAATGCATGGCTTTTAGCAATGGCCATCGCTAATGTTCGTGTGCCTTCTCCAAACGAATCCCACTCAAATACACCCACGGGACCATTCCATAAGATTGAACCTGCAGCCTGCAGTCGTAAAGCAAAATCAGCAGTTGTTTTAGGTCCAATATCTAAAATCATTTCATCGGATTGTATCTCTTGTATGTTTCGAATGACGGGTATCGCATCTTTTGAAAAAGTTTTTGCGACCACTACATCCGTAGGAATAGGAATAGCCGAGCCTCTTTGTTTGGCCAACTGCATTAAATATTGAGCTTGCGGAATTAGATCTGCTTCATACAGTGATTGACCAATATTGCATCCATTGGCCGCAATGAATGTATTAGCGATACCACCGCCAACGATAAGTTGATCGACGATATTCAATAAAGATTCTAGTAGGGTTAATTTGGAAGAAACTTTGGAGCCACCAACAATCGCAATTAAAGGATGATTGGGGTTTTTTAGCGCTGCGGATAATGCTTGTAATTCTGCGATTAATAAGGGACCTGCACACGCGATGGGCGCAAATTCAGCGATACCACACGTAGAAGCTTCTGCTCGATGCGCCGTTGCAAATGCATCCATCACAAAAATATCACACAATGCTGCCATTTTTTTAGCCAACAGCGTTTGATTATTTTTTTCGCCGACATGAAATCGTACGTTTTCTAAGACGACAATTTCTCCTTGCTCGACTTCAACGCCATCTAGCCAATCTTGTTGAAAACGCAGCGGCTGTCCTAACAAATGTCCTAGATGTTCTGCTATAGGTTTTAGGGAATATTGAGCATCATATTGGCCTTCTGTAGGGCGCCCTAGATGAGACATAATCATCACGCGCGTATTGTGATTTAAACAATGCTCAATCGTCGGAATGGCGGCTAATATTCGCGTGTCGTTGGTAATTCTCCCATTTTCCATGGGGACATTGAGGTCTTCTCGAATCAGAATGCGTTTACCGGTTAATGCCAGGTCAGTCATATGAAGGATGTTCATAGGCGGGTCAGTGCTTCAGTGAATGAATGGATGGACCAAGTATGATACCACAGGTGGCGTGTATACTGCTCTTACTTGAAGGTACTGGTTTTTAA